>CASBQC010000202.1 GCA_949127805.1 Nostocales cyanobacterium PMM_0081 | reverse complement strand
GGAGTGTTACCGTGTTTCCACCCCAGGCGTTTTTTACTTTTAACTTGCTCCTCACACACAAATAAACCATATCATTAGTTCAATTAAAATGCAATGATTTTAAGTTACAGTTTGTAAACTGCTTATTTTCTTTAAAATAATTTAATCTCCTAGTGGGCACGAAGAGTGCCCAATATAAGCGATGAATCGCTTACTACGTGGGTAAGTCTTAATTAATGCAAAAAGTGACGTACACCTGTGAAGACCATTACCAAACCGAGTTCGTTTGCAGCTTTGATTGAGTCAGCATCTCGTAAGCTTCCTCCAGGTTGAACGATCGCACTAATTCCCTTCTCAGCAGATGTTCTTACGGAGTCATCAAAGGGGAAAAATCCATCACTGGCTAAAATTGCACCTTTGGCTTTATCTCCAGCTTGTTCTAAAGCAATTTTAACTGAACCAACGCGGTTCATTTGACCGGCACCGACACCTAATGTAGTGCGATCGCTACTAATTACAATCGCGTTAGATTTAACGTGTTTGCAAACTTTCCAAGCAAACAGCAATTCTTCTAACTCTGTTTCGGTAGGTTGGCGATCGCTCTTCACTTCCCACTTACTCGTATCAGCAATGATATCATCTGCCGCTTGCACGAGAAACCCGCCGGCGATCGCTTTAACTGTTTCTTTGGGTCCGCTACTCAAATCAGGTAAAATCAAAATTCGCACTTTAGATTTTGCCGCGAGAATACTTAATGCATCTTCATCGCAACTTGGTGCAACTACACATTCTAAAAACGTCTTAGTTAACTCGCTAGCTGTCGCAGCATCAATCGTCCGGTTAAGCGCAACAATTCCCCCAAACGCCGAAGTTGCATCCGCATTCAAAGCTTTTTGATAAGCTTCGTTAAGATTGCTTCCCAAAGCCACACCACACGGATTAGTATGCTTAAGAATCGCCGCTGCGGGCGTGTCTGGAAATTCAGAAATTATCCGCCGTGCCGCTTCTAAATCAACTAAGTTGTTGTAACTAAGTTCTTTGCCTTGAAGTTTGGTTGCAGCTGCCCATCCGGTGGTCGTATTTCCAGTTTCATACCAACCGGCGCTTTGATGGGGATTTTCGCCATAGCGCAAAGCTTGTAATTGTTTGCCAGAAAGGGTGAATTTTTCGGTTGATGTTGATTCGGTATCTGACTGCTGGCTGAGGTAGGAGGCGATCGCTTGGTCATAACTCGAAGTATGCAAAAATCCTTTTAAAGCACACTTAGTACGAAACTCTAAAGAAGCTTCGCCGTTATTTTCCCGCAATTGCTGCAAGTAATCGTGATATTGAGCCGACTCGCATAAAACTGTCAGATGAGCAAAGTTTTTCGATGCCGCTCTCAACATTGCAGGACCCCCGATATCGATTTGTTCAACAGCTTCTGCTAAAGTGACATTAGGTCGAGCGATCGTTTCCTCAAAAGGATAAAGATTCACCACCACCAAATCAATCGGGCGAATTTGGTTGTTTGCCAAATCACTCACATCATCAGGTACATCTCGCCGTGCTAAGATTCCTCCATGAATTCGGGGATGCAGGGTTTTGACTCGACCGCCTAAAATTTCTGGTGAACCTGTGTAATCGGCAACTTTTGTAACTGGTAATCCAGCATCTTTGATTGCTTTGGCTGTTCCCCCACTGCTGATTAAATCAAAGTTAAATTCTTCTACCAAGCTGCGGACAAATTCAATTAAACCAGTTTTGTTAGATACACTCAGCAATGCTAGACGCGCCATAATTCCCCAGTTTCCTTTTGTGTAACAAAGTTAGGCAGAAGATTATTCTACAGACCGTTGTGACATCTAAGATAGGGAAAAGGCGATTCATCAGGCACGAGGAACGGGGAAAGGGATTTTTGAATCTTGGGGAAAGGGAAAAAATATTTTTATCGGCGTTGCACCAATTGAGGTATGAATCCGCATGTAGAGACGTAGCAGTGCTACGTCTCTACATTATATGTAATTTACCGGACACGATATCTACATCAATTGGTGCAACGCCTATTCTCTACTTGCTAAAAGCATCCTTGATGCTATCAACAGTGCGTTGAACAGCATTCTTTGTGTTGTCTACTGCTTTCTGGGTATTTGCTGCATCTTCGTTTGCTCTTTTTTCAATTGTAGCCTTATCTCTTTTTGCTTTGCGCTCAATAAAACTACCATTGTCAGTTGCTTCGTCAACTTTAGAGGCATTTTTCCTTGCAGTTTGCTTAACTTTATCTTGTGTATCTCGGATGAAATTTTTGGCTGCATCAGCACCTTCATCAACTTTATCTTTAACTTGATCGCCTGCGTCTGCCGAAGCGATTAAGTTGACGGCAGGATTAGCCATTGCTGTGCTGTTTGAGAAAAATGCACCTTGCCAAATGAAGGTGACAGCAAGCATACAAAACAGAGTTTTAGCCACCCAGCGGACTATAGTCGAAACCTGTTTCGTCAAATAATTCAGTTTCATAGAATACAATATCGACGATATTTAGCATCCTATTTTTACTTCATCTAGATCCAACGCTGAATCGTTCCTGAGACAGAGCTTCTCTCGTCAGAAGTCTTATTATCCCTTGCCCTTTTCCCCTCTTAAAGAAGTAATATCTATAAAGATAGTTTAATCGCTGGAGAAAATATCCGAAGAAGTGGAATTTATCACCTTTCCGCCAAAAATGGGGCAAGTACCTAAAGGCTTAATTGTCACTTTGCACGGTTGGGGTGCAAATGCTGAGGATTTAGCGTCTTTATCACCCTTTTTTAACTTGCCAGATTATCAGTTCATTTTTCCCAATGCACCTTTTCCTTTTCCCAATTCCTCTTCTGGTAGAGCGTGGTACGACTTGAGAATGGAAAATATGTATCAGGGGTTGGCAGAAAGTCGGCAAACCTTGATAGATTGGCTACAATCTTTAGAATATAGTACTGGAGTACCATTATCGCGAACAATTTTGAGTGGATTTTCTCAAGGTGGTGCGATGACTTTGGATGTGGGATTAACTTTGCCCCTTGCAGGTTTAATTTGTATGAGTGGGTATTTGCATCCTGGTGCAGGAACCAATGTAGAGACGCGAAATACGAAGTCTTTACCACCGGTTTTAATTACGCATGGCAGACAAGATACCGTCGTGCCATTGCAAGCTGCGCTGAGAGCTAGGGAAACTTTAGAGTCTTTAGGAGTTGCCGTAGAATATCACGAATTTGATATGGGGCATGAAATTCGTCCAGAAATCTTAGAGATATTACGGAATTTCGTGACGAATCTGTAAAAGTTCTAGAGATTATTTTGTTAAAATTGTAAAGATTTTACAAATTCAGCTAAAAATCCGGAAAAATTTCATGAAATCAACGCCCCCAAATGAGTAAGATATATTGGGTGGCTGCGTCAGCACGCAACTCAATTTCTGCGCTTTGGCGAATGCTGCATAAGGGAGGGGCAAGTATAATGAAAACTCTAAGCATTTCTAGAAAAGACATTGCTGTCATGACTGCACAAGAGGTGGAAGAGTTGGCGACACGCTTGGATCAAGATAATTACAGCAATGCTTTTGAGGGTTTGAATGATTGGCATTTACTGCGAGCGATCGCATTTACGCGTCCAGAATTAGTTGAACCCTATATCCATCTTTTAGATTTGGAACCCTACGACGAAGCTTGAGGATTTAAGAGTTAGGAATTATGAACAATATTAACTCATAATTCCTGACTTTTTCCTATGCCCAATCCAAAGGTGAAAAGGGTTTTAATTGGTGTAGGTGGTGGTATCGCTGCCTATAAAGTTTGTGAAGTCGTTTCCACCCTCTTTAAAGCTGGGGTGGAAGTGCGAGTGATTCTGACTCGTTCAGCACAAGAATTTATTACACCTCTAACTTTAAGTACTTTATCTCGTCATCAAGCATACACAGATGACGACTTTTGGCAAGCTAAATACTCGCGCCCTTTACATATAGAGTTGGGTGAATGGGCAGATTTGTTTGTCATTGCTCCTTTAACAGCTAATACATTAGCAAAATTAGCTCGCGGCATGGCTGACAATTTGCTCACCAACACCGTTTTAGCTTCTACTTGTCCCGTGTTGCTCGCACCGGCAATGAATACCGAAATGTGGGAACAACTGACAGTGCAGCGAAATTGGCGCGACTTATTGACAGATAGTCGATATCATGGTATGAGTACAGCATCGGGGTTGTTAGCGTGCGATCGCGTCGGTGCCGGCAGAATGGCAGAACCCACAGAAATTTTTGCATACGTGAAATCACTATTACACACCGCAGGCAAGCGAGATTTAACTGGTAAGCGAGTCTTGATTAGTGCTGGAGGAACGCGAGAACATCTTGACCCAGTGCGATTTATTGGCAATCCTTCCACAGGTAAAATGGGATTAGCTTTAGCCCAAGCAGCACTTCATCGAGGTGCAAATGTGACATTAGTGCATGGGTTAGCTAGTTGGAATGCACCTTTAGGAGTGCAAGCAATTTCAGTTATTAGTGCTGAGGAAATGCAGCAAGTAATGCTCGAATATTTACCGAATGCTGATGTGATTATCATGTCGGCTGCGGTTGCAGATGTGAAGCCACGGGATTATAGTTTAGAGAAATTGCCCAAGCGATCGCTTCCCGAAACCTTACCTCTAGAACCAGTACCTGATATAATTGCCGAATTAGCACGGGAAAAACAACCACATCAAAAGATTATCGGATTCGCTGCACAAAATGGTGATATTGTCAAGCCAGCTTTAGAAAAATTACAAAAAAAGAAATTAGATGCGATCGTTGCTAATCCCATAGATCAACCGGATAGTGGTTTTGGCAGCGATAATAATAAAGCGATATTTTTAGATAATCAAGGTCGGCAAATGGTAATTGAACCTTGCTCTAAATTAGAAATGGCGCATTATTTGTTTGATTTTATTTAAAAATGCAACCTGTTTCATCGAGCGCAATCATTAATTTGAGTTACCTCTTACATATTTAATCACAGGATCTGTTTGCAAAACTTTACCATTTTTGAGAATCTCTAGACTCACACCATTGACAACATATTCATATTTTCCATTCTTAGCAATATATCCTGTTCCCTCTTCTGTGTAAGCTGGAAGAGAACGGATACCTTTACCATTAAGCTTGGAAGTGCTTGTATAAAAAAGCTTTCCACTTCTTTTACAAATATAAATAGAAAAATTACGAGTTTCGATATTGGCTTCTAATATTCCTCCTCCTGCATACTTAGGGCAAGTAGATGCCGAGGCTATAATCTCAGTATTTATTGGTGAACCTTTAGTAGACATTAATTCTGAGGCAACAGCAGAGGAAGATGTCCCAAATGTTCCAGTCAGTAGTGAAACTGTAGCCAAAATTAGCGGAAATGATTTGTTCATTGTAGGTCTTGAAGTTTGATTACTTTAAGCTTCAAATTCAAGTTGCAGTTTTTCGGATTTTTAGGCAAAAAATTGGCGTTGCTGATTTCATGTATGAATATGATTTTATCTAATACCAAAATCCTTGTAGAGACGTAGCACTGCTACGTCTCTACGTCTTGTCTACCAGATGTCTACTGCCAAAGATAGATAAGAACAAACAAAATAATCCAGATGACATCAACAAAGTGCCAAAACAAAGAAGTTGCATTCACACCAAAGTGTCCTGAATCGAAATTACCAGGAATAAAGGAGCGCACAAGAATAATCATCTGTAACAGAATACCTGTGAGAACGTGCAAACCGTGGAAACCTGTTAATAAATAAAACGTTCCCCCAAATACACCGGAAGTGAAACCAAAAGTCAAATTACTCCATTCAATACCTTGCCCCACTAAAAAGTAAGTTCCCATCGCCATTGTTGTAAAAAGATACAAGCGATATTGCATCAATTTATGGCTTTGCAGAGCGCGTTCTGCCAAATAGATGACAAAGCTACTAGCAACAAGAACCACCGTATTAATAGTCGGTTCTTTCACTTCAAGTCCAGAAACACCAATTGGTAGCCAATCGGGTGTCGTTGTTTTGTAGATAATATATCCTGCGAAAAAACTCAGGAAAATAACGCTTTCAGATAGCAAGAAAACGATGAAGCCAAACATTTTATTGCCTTCTTCGTCGTGGGTATGCTCATGCAACTGTTCGGAAACTAAATAACTGTCCATTGCTTGAATTCTCCTTTATCTTGTGTCGAATTTTGGTTCCCAATCTGAGACTCTACCGTGTACACACAAGTCACTCAAAGCCCCTCAGACTGGAAGTCTGGACGCCAGGTGCTTCAACGCGGGGAACCCGCGCAACGCACTGGCTCGGCTATACAAACGAAGCCTGCCTACGCAGGCTAAAATTGGTTTTTTCTGTATTTAGCCCATGAAGATGGGCTTCGTTTGTGTAGCCGCGATTTTAATCGTCGGGGTTTCATGAGATTATTTTGTCTGACTACAATATGTGTCCAGAAACAAATTAATCTACACCTGTTAAAGTTGGGTTTGTCGGCTCATATTGATGACTATGAGATGGAGCAATCAACGGTTCAGACTTGCCATAACCGTAGGGTTCGCTGATGACAATGGGAATTTCTTCAAAGTTCTCTACAGGAGGTGGGGAAGAAACTAACCATTCCAAACCAATTGCTCTCCAAGGATTATCAGGTGCTTTCTCACCTTGCATCCAAGAAACTATCATGTTGAAAATGAAAGGCAAAGTAGACATTCCTAACAGAAAGGCGCCGAGACTAGCAATAATATTCCAGAATTCATATCCTGCATCTGGAGCATAGGAAGAGACTCGACGTAACATTCCTTGCAATCCTAATGGATGCATGGGGAAAAAGTTGAGGTTAGTACCGATGAATGTTAACCAGAAGTGCAATTTACCCCAGCCTTCGTGATACATGCGTCCCGTCATTTTCGGAAACCAGTGGTAAATTGCCGCATACAAGCCCATCGTCACCGTACCGTAGAGGACGTAGTGGAAGTGACCGACGACAAAGTAAGTATTGTTGACGTGAACATCAACAGGCACTGAGGAAAGCATGATGCCTGTGATACCCGCAAACACAAACATAATCAATGCACCCAAAGCAAACAGCATTGCTGTATTCAGGCGTATCTTACCACCCCAGATAGTTGCTACCCAGGCAAATACCTTAATTCCCGTGGGTACAGATACGCACATCGTCGTCAACATGAAAAACAACCGCATCCAGCTTGCTGTACCGCTGACATACATGTGGTGTACCCAAACTATACCGCTGACTCCCGCAATTAAAAGCGATGAAATGGCGACTACTTTGTAACCAAATAGCGGTTTGCGGGAATAGACGGGGAAGATTTCCGAGAAAATACCGAAAATGGGCAAAATTATTACATAAACAGCAGGGTGGGAATAGAACCAGAAATAGTGCTGGAAAAGGACTGGATTACCTCCCTTGCTGGGGTCAAAAAAGGCAGTACCAGCCGTGAGATCGAGTAACAACATGACTGCACCTGCTGTCAATGCTGGGAGTCCAAACAGTTGGATAATTTGGGCGCTAAACACTGCCCAAACAAACAACGGCATCCGAAAAAAGCCCATGCCCGGTGCCCGCATCTTGACTATTGTAGTAACAAAGTTGACTGCACCCATGATGGAAGACACGCCGGATATTGCTACCGCCAATAACCAGAGAACTTGACCGTTAATTAAGTTACCTGTGGGGTTCTGGAGGCTCACTGGCGGGTAAGACCACCAGCCTGCTTGGGCGGGTCCACCTGGGACTGCAAAGCTTGCCATGAGGAGAATTCCGACCACTGGCACCATCCAAAAGGCGATCGCATTGAGGCGCGGAAATGCCATATCGCGGGCGCCAATCATCAAAGGTACTAAATAGTTGGCAAAACCAACCAGTGAGGGAAATGTCCACAGGAAAAGCATGACGGTGCCATGCATGGTGAACAAGCCATTGTATACGGTGCGGTCTACTAAGTCTGAATCTGGTGTAATTAGTTCTCCGCGAATCACCATCGCAAAGATACCACCGACGAGAAAGAAGATGAATGCGGTAACGAGATATTGGATACCGATTACTTTGTGGTCGGTGCTAAAGCTGAAGTATTGTTTCCAGTGGTTTGGGGGTTCGTGGTGAGTGTCGCTAGGGATGATGATGCCTTCGATGGGGATGTTGGTCATTTGTTTGATGGGTGTTAGTGGTGGTTGGAAGCCTTACTACGGGTTGACTAGGGGAGGGGCAGCAGGGGCAACTGTTGCCCAACCTGGTTTGATTGATTGATTTGATGCTTGGGTATATTCGGAGAATGCTTGGTTTTTAGCGATCGCCTGTTTGTGGGTTGCTGCTTCTGTCAGCCATTTTTGGTAATCTTCTGGTGATTCGACGATTACATCCGCTTGCATGGTTGCAAAGTATGTGCCGCTATATTGAGAATCGGTCAAACGATATTTGCCTGGACGGATGGGGGTAAATTCAAAGTTGATAGTTTGGTTGGGAATTATGTCTTGCTTGAGTCGGAAAGCGGGAATATAAAAGCCGTGGATAACGTCTTCAGATTGCATTGCTAAACTTATGCGGCGATCGCTTGGTAAATGCAGTTCGGTACTGGTGACGTTTTTTTCTGGGTAGTGAAATACCCAAGCCCATTGTTTAGCAAGTACGTCAATTTTTTCTAATTGTTCAGTTGCAGCGTCTTTTGGTGCAGCATATGCCGATTCTATTCCCATCGGATTAGGCAAATGTACATGCTCCATCGGACCTTGAATTCCCATTTTCTCGTAAGTTTGGTAGCTATAATTTGCAATCCAAAACACTAACAAAACTGGGATGACTGTCCAAACAACTTCCAAAGTTATATTACCTTCAATTGGCGGACCATCGCTGTAGTCATCTTTGATTGCGCGATGGAAAATAACCGAATACATCAGAGTTGCGGTTACTCCTAAGAAAATGAATGCACCTAGCGTCACGAGGAAGCTAATTAAATCATCAATTAGGACAGATTCGGCTGCCGCTTGGGGAGGAAGCCAAAAGTAAGCTTGTTTCCCGATCCAAATACTAGTAAAAGTGAGAGCGATCGCGCCTGTAATTAACGTGAAAATTCGCAATATTTTCTGCATATTCGTTGGTTTTTAGTAGTCACGGCTTCAGCCGTTCAAATCCTTTTTATGAGCTACGATTTGCCTAATCGCAGCAAATTATCTGCTGTATTGTGTACTCCAAATTCTGTTGCTAATTGCGCTCCTAATGTGCCGTGGAGGAACATAATGAACATGATTACTATGCCCATGAACAGATAACTTAATTGCACTTCTCTATCGGCTTCTTTGCCCCAAATGAAGCGCTGCCAACCTCTCCAGACGGTCATACCGACAATTAGCGCTAATAATAAGACTCCACCAACACCATGCCAAAGCATAGTTTCCATTGCTTGCAATCCCCAAGCACTTCTCACGTCAGCGGGTGGTTGTGCCAGCATCATTTCATAAAAACCTGCTCCGACTGTGAAAAATGTAATCACAGATGAACCTAGCATGTTGTACCAGCCAACATCAAAAAAGCTGGCACGTTCCACAGGAATTGCTAAAGATTTGAAGACCCATTTTTGAAAGGGGAAAATTACACCAAGAATATCAAAGGTAATCCCAATAATAAACAGACCTAAAGTCAGATGCACTAAGTTGGGATGAATCGGAATGGTGTAAGGTAATCCGTTCGCACCTAGTTGATTGCTTAATTGGTCAATTAGTTCTGAATTCATCGCAAAATACCTTCTTTTACTGCTTCAACAACTGGTACTGTATGCAGTCCATATACCCAAACAAGTTCGTCACCAAGATACACTTGGAAGCCAACTACACAAGTTAAAAGCAGTCCTACTCCGAGATAGTAAATCGATATTTTGTGTGGGTTGCGGATACGCATTACATAACGCCATGCTGTAATCGCTGCGATGATTCCTGAAAGCGACCAGCCAATCAGTGTATGCATACTCAAAACTGATTTTACGGCATTATAAGGTTGTGCCAAACCTGCTTCAAACTGTCCAAAAATTACAGCAGCAAAAATAGCAATTGTAGCGAAAAACATATTCCACCAACCCACTTCAAAAAGGCGAGTTTTCCCAGTTAAATAGCCGATTACATCGCACAAAAACGCAAACAATACCAATGCGATCACGAAGTGGACGACGATGGGATGAATTGTGTCAGGATACGGTAAGTTGTGGTCGTTCAATGAGGTAAAATACTTGAGCATGATAATCTCCTTAACATATTTTTTACCTAAATTTCCCTGATTGTCACTCAACAAAAGC
>CASBQC010000201.1 GCA_949127805.1 Nostocales cyanobacterium PMM_0081 | reverse complement strand
GAATAATAAATAATCACGTCAAATATGCAACAAAAACAAACTTTCGCAATAAAAGTTTTAACACACAAAAAATGATTTCACCAGGAGGTTAATTATGTGTTGATGTCACAAACAAAATAATTATCAGTTAGTCAAAGTAGAATACTCTTGAACATCTGGTTTAGGCAAATTTTTTATCAGGTCATTTGATTATTTCACCCAGAAACGCTGAGAGTATAAAGATTTTTAGAAGAGAAGGCATCTTTGGGTTTATCCTCTAATTGTACAACACCTTTTAGTAGTATTGTTTTTAGGTGTGAATTATCGCATGAGTGATTGGTCAGAAAGGCGATCGCACATCATTCTCAGCTTACCGATCAACTGTGGTGAAATCAGTCGGCGGATTGCGAAGAGAAAAATTATATCACTTTGACAGCACCTTTCAATGGCGGGTAACAAGAAACTCATCTTAATACTGTTTTGCTGATAAAAGTATCATACCGAGTAAGAGCGTGTTTTTAATCAAAGATTAGAATAACCATCAATCTTAGGTATGATTACACAAGTGATGGTTTTGTTGCAAAATAAAGACTACTTTTGCTATTGTCAATATTATGACTCTGTGAAGCGGTAAATTTAATTCGTCTAGGTGCTTGACACAAATCCTCGCAGTAGTAAAATCAACACAAAGTCAAGAAAAATCAGGGCATTTTACAAAGATAGTGTGGAAGGAAAGCAGATTGACCACACTAATGTGCTTGCATCTACCGGATAACCACTTTCCGGGTTAGTATTATGACTTAGCGATGCCGAGAATCGGATATCGATGTTCAATTTTTGAGATTTTATGGACCACAGTCCACAAGATGGCAGTATCAACCTCCTCTAGCTGGTGAGACAGTCTCCCAGCGCGGGGGAGACATTTGGAGGTATTTATCATGCTTATAGACGATATTCGCAATTCAGTTGTTGACCTTGATGTTGCTGACTTGAACCAGTTGAAATTGGATTTAAATCATTCACAGCCGGTTGATGTCGGGGAATATATTGCACAATTACCGAAAAAACAGCGCGCGATCGCATTCCGCTTACTCAACAAATCTCAGGCAATTGATGTATTTGAATATCTGCCCCTAGACGTACAAGAAGAACTAATAAATTCGCTTCATGATGTGCAAGTAGCGCAAATTATCGAAGCGATGAGTCCGGATGAACGAGCAGAATTATTCGACGAATTGCCGGCGAAAGTAATTAAACGGCTTTTACAAGAACTTAGTCCCGAAGAACGACAAGCTACAGCCACAATTCTCGGCTATCCAGAAGGTACTGCTGGACGCTTGATGACAACCGAATATGTCCGGTTGCGTCAAGGTTTGACTGTAGGAGAAGCGTTGAGTAAAATTCGGCGTCAAGATGAAGATAAAGAGACGATTTATTACGCTTACGTCACAGACGATAACCGCACTTTGGTTAGTGTAGTTTCTTTGCGGCAATTGCTGTTTACTTTTCCCGATGTTTATATTCGCGATATTGCCAGCGATCGCGTTGTCAAAGTCAGAACAGAAACTCCCCAAGAAGAAGTCGCACAAGTTATGAAGCGCTACGATTTAATTGCTATACCGGTAGTTGATAGGGAAGAGCGATTAGTCGGCATTATCACAGTTGATGATGTAATCGATATTTTAGAAGAAGAAGCTACAGAAGACATTCAAAAACTAGCCGGTGCAAGTGGTGATGAAACTGCTTTATCATCTCCTTTAGTCACCATTCGTAACCGTTTACCGTGGCTCTTGGGAGTTATGTTGTTATATATCGGTGCATCGAGTGCGATCGCGCCGTTTCAATCTACAATATCAATGGTGCCAGTGCTTGCCGTAATTATGCCCCTATTCTCCAACACTGGTGGTACTGTGGGTATTCAAGCATTAACAGTCACAATCCGCAGCTTGGGTGTGGGTGAAGTCACACCAAAAGACACCTTAAAGATTCTCCGCAAAGAGCTTTTAGCAGGCTTAGGCACGGCTTTAGCCTTATCTACAACTATGATGTTGCTTTCATTAATTTGGGCACGTCCACAAGAGCGCTGGGTAGCCCTAATTGCCGGAATGGTAATGGCAAGCAATACAATTATTGCTGTCGCTTTGGGAACTTTGCTACCAATGGCTTTAAAACGGCTGAAGCTCGATCCAGCCTTAATCAGTGGTCCATTAGTGACAACAATGCTGGATACAATCGGCTTTTTAACTTTCCTATCGCTGATTTCTGTGGCTTTGAATGTTTTGCATTTACCACAATAACCGAAAAAAATTGTTAATCGTCCTAGAGACGTTCCGCTGGAACGTCTCTACAATATATGTGATATGATGTCCGTTTAATTGACCAAATAATTATTAATTCATAATTCATAATTAAAAAAAATGGGTACTAATAATTATTAATTCATAATTCATAATATTAAAAAAATTGAAATTATGAATTATAAATTATGAATTATTTTGGTCTACAATCAGTGGTGGGTATTACGAACTAGAAGTGAAATTATGAATTATTAATTATAAGTTAAGTTTTATTTTGACATAAAATACTTTATTACTTTATATATTTGCGGAATCTATCTTTAGACAGAATTTATAACTTGTTCAGAATTTGCTCATTTTTGAGAGATAATCTTGCTTTTGCAAAGGGAAATTAAGAATATCTGCTGTAAAGGCAGCAAAAGCTTAATTGGGGAGAGCGATCGCGCATGAGCTTGGGTAAATAAAAATTATATGCAAATAGGTAAACAAATTCAGCGAGCAAGTACGTATGAATTGCCGCTAAAGGGAGAAAAAATGGCACAAAAGCGACGGAGTATTCTCATAGTTGATGATTGTCACGAAGACAGACAAACTTTCCGCCGTTATTTACATCAATCCTCCAACTACATATATAGTGTCATCGAGTCAGAGTTTGGCGAAGAAGCACTAGAATTGTGCAGTATTTTGCAGCCAGATTGTGTTGTAATCGATTACTCTCTACCCGATATAGATGGTCTTGAGTTTATCGAAAAATTGAGAAATATAAGCAATAAAGCAGATATTGCCGTGGTGATGGTGACAGGTTGCGGTAATGAAGCGATCGCTGTCGAAGCAATGAAAAAAGGAGCTACCGACTATCTCAGCAAAGAAAAGCTGACAGCAGAAAATTTGCAAACAACCCTTCAGCACGCTCTCGAAAAAGTGGAACTGCTGTGGAAACTCAAAGCAACTCAAGAGCAATTAAAATTTCAGGCTTATATTTTATCTCAAGTAACCGATGCAGTTATGGTTACTGAAGTCAAGCCGATTGATGAGAGCAAAGCGCGGATTGTTTATGTGAATGCAGCATTCACTTACATGACCGGCTACAGTGTTGAGGAAGTATTAGGGAAAACACCGAGTATCCTGAACGGACTGAAAACTGATACAAAAGTACAAGAGCAAATTAGTCAAGCGATCGCTAATTATCAGCCTGTAAAGGTAGAACTAATTTACTACCGCAAAGACGGATCGGAGTTTTGGTCAGAAATAAATGTGACCCCGATCCTTGACGAATTGGGAAAATGCACTAATTTGATTTTTGTGCAACGCGACATCAGCGATCGCAAACTTGCCGAGGCAGAACGTCAACTACTACTAACCCAGGAAAAAGCCTGCCGCGCTGAAGCAGAAACAAGCAACCGCACAAAGGATCAGTTTTTGGCAATTATTTCCCATGAGTTGCGATCGCCTCTTAATGCTATACTCGGTTGGACAAAGTTAATTCAAGGTGGCAAGTTAGACGAATTGGCTACTGTACGAGCATTAGCAATAATTGAACGTAATGCTAAGTTACAAAACGAGTTAATTCAAGACCTCTTAGACTTGTCCCGCCTCACAGAAGGTAAACTTCGTCTTGATAATAGCCCAGTTGATTTGACACAAATAATTAATGCCGCAATTGATGTAGTGCGTCCATTAGCTGATGCTAAAAGCATTGCCATTGAATCAGCACTTGAATTTACAGTCGGCGAAGTTTTAGGCGATGCCAGCCGATTGCAACAAGTTATGTGGAATTTACTGACTAACGCTATCAAGTTTACACCAGAGCAAGGACAGATTGCAATTTGGTTAGAGCGAGTTGAGTCCTACGCTCAAATCACCGTCAGCGATACAGGCATTGGTATTAATCCTGACTTTTTGCCTTACGTGTTCGAGCAATTTCATCAAGCTGATACTCAGTATACGGCAAGGCATAAAGGATTAGGACTGGGACTAGCGATCGTGCGTAGTTTAGTGGAAATGCACAATGGAACAGTTACCGCAGCGAGTGACGGTGAAGGACACGGTGCAACCTTTACAGTGAGGTTGCCACTGAATATAAACACTACGAGTCGAGCAAATAGCCGTGGTTGACCGTAAATAACGGTCAAATCAGGAGTTCTGTAGCCTGCGTCGGCAGGCTTTGTTCCGGTAGCCGCGATTTTAATCGTTGGGTGCAAGATATGAGTTGACCAACTTCTGTAACGCCGTACATACAGGATTTCACAAGTTCGTAGCGAATTCTCCGCGTTACAAGTGCGCTTACCTACTCCTGGTGCGTTTAAATTTCAACCCTCAATTAGCCACGATTTTACGCAAATGTAAGCCTTCTTGCTGTTTAAGGTAAATTGAACTTTAAACCAATTCGCTACATTTAAATATGCGATCGCTTGCCGAAATTAATGATAAAATTAGCCGCAAACGTGCTGTAGTGCTGACTGTTGAAGAACTCAAAGCACGAGTTGCTTTATTCGGCGTTACTCAAGTTGCTAAAGAAACTGATGTCATTACCACCGGCACATTTGAGCCGATGGAATCATCCGGTGCGATTATTAACTTGGGACACACTGACCCACCAATTAAAATTCGCCGCGCTTGGTTAGATAGTGTCCCCGTATATTCCGGATTTGGTGCAGTAGATTTATACATAGGAGCAAGCTGTGGCGTAGAAGCGATGGAGGGTGAAGAAGTCCGGGAACGCGGTGGTGGACATGTAATCGAAGATTTAATCGCCGGCAAACCCGTACATGTACGCGCACAAGGACAAGTAACAGATTGTTACCCCCGCGCCACCTTTGAAACCACAATTACCCGTGAAACGATAAATCAGTTTTATTTATTTAATCCGCGCAATCTTTATCAAAATTTTATCGTGGGGGTGAATGGAGGCGATCGCCCACTTTTCACTTATCTCGGTCCACTACAACCGCGTTTGGGGAATGCAGTTTACTCTAACCCAGGTGCCATTTCCCCCCTACTCAACGACCCCGAACTACAACTTATTGGTATTGGTACGCGAATTTTCTTAGGTGGTGGTGTAGGCTATGTCTCATGGGAAGGCACTCAGCACTTTCCCTTACAAAAGCGATTGCCTAATCATACACCCATCGGTCCTGCTGCCACTTTAGCCTTAATTGGCGATGCCAAACAAATGGATGCGCGTTGGGTACGCGGTTGTTACTTCAAAAGTTACGGACCTTCCCTAATGTTAGGCGTAGGCGTACCACTTCCAGTATTAAACGAACAAGTCGTAGAACGTGCTAGCGTGACTGACAAAGACTTAGTAGCGCCGATAGTAGACTTTTCCATCCCTCGGCGCGTCCGTCCCACCTTTGGGTTAGTGAGTTACGCCCAACTTAAATCTGGGCGAATCACTATTGAAGGTAAAACAGTACGTGTTGCTCCCTTGGCGAGCATGTATCTTTCTAGACAAGTAGCTGAAGAATTAAAAAAGTGGATTCAAGCCGGCACATTTACCCTGACAGAAGCAGTTTCCCCAATTCCGATGGAGCGATCGTTTTTACCCCAAGACCGTTGGACGGAGTTTTGATTTATAGCAGGGGAGAGGGGGAGAGGGGGGG
>CASBQC010000200.1 GCA_949127805.1 Nostocales cyanobacterium PMM_0081 | reverse complement strand
CTATTCTAGTTGTTTGAACTTCGTATCCCTGTTCTTGAAAATAAAGCTTTGCTTGCTGATTAAACTCAGATGCTTGCCTAATTTTTTCGATTTCTTTGGTAGAATAAAGTGATATACCAGTTGTGACCGTTCTAATTTTCATTTTGACAAACTATTATTGAAAAAAATCGTAGTGAGCACTTCAGTGCTTAAAATAAGCGTTGAAACGCTTACTACAATTAAATAAGTCAGTCAAATAAAAGCCATGAATAATAAATTCTACAATCAAGGATTAGAACTAGCTCAACAAAAAGACTACACCAAAGCGATTGAGGCATTTACCCGTGCTTTGCAAGAAGATCCTTACTTTGCGTCAGCTTACACGCAACGGGGTTTAGCATATTATGACTCAGGAGCAACTCTCCAAGCTGTCTCAGATTATACTGAAGCTATCAAACATAATCCTGAAAGTGTAGAAGCATATTATTATCGCGCATTAGCACGGTTAACGCTGAAAAATCTACCCGGAACGCTTGCAGATGTCGATAAAGCGATCGCACTTGAAGCAAATTATGCCGCAGCTTACCATCTGCGAGGAGTTGTGCGGCGCAAAGAAGGGTATATTCAAGATGCGATCGCTAACTTCAAAAAAGCCGCAGAATTATATCTTGAGAAACACGACAAAGAAAAATGTCGTGAATGTTTGGAAAGCATCAAGCAACTACAACCCAAAGAATATCCTGCTGTAAAGCCGTCAATTTCCACCCCTGCACCGATAATTTCTGAAAAGGAGTATTTCCGCACCTTATTAGAAAAGGCAGAAAAAGGAGACACACAGCAAGCGATTGATGATTTAAACTGGGTGTTACAAGTCGATCCGCAAGATGGTGTAGCTTATTGCTGTCGTGGGGTAGTGCGTTGCAAATTGGGAAATTATCAAGATGCTATTTCTGATTTTAACTCAGCGCTGCGCCTAAATTTGAAATCTAGCATTGTGTATCGCAACCGAGGAAAAGCACGTTCTCAATTAGGAGATCATCAAGGTGCGATCGCTGACTATAATTCTGCACTGGAAATCCAGCCGGAAGACGCTTTAATATATATTGCCAGAGGAAATACTCATCGAGCAATGGGTAATTATTATGCTGCAATTAAAGATTACACCCAAGCCTTGCAAATTAATTCTGATAATGCCCAAGCGTATTATAATCGCGGTATTGCCTATACTCATTTAGAAGAAATGCAACACGCAATTGAAGATTATCAGCGTGCGGCAAGTATATTTTGTGAAAAAGAAGATTGGCAGAATTATCAACAAGTTTTAGATAGCTTGAAAAAAATTCAATCATCTACCCCGGAAGTAAAAAATGCCAAGCATGATTTACTACGTCAACGTTTGTTGAGAATGGTTGGAGGATATTGGGAAATTGCCCAACGATTAATTGAGCAGAAAAAGGATTACAATCCAGGGATGTCAGAAGAGTGGTATTTGCAAACAGTTATTGATGATTTGGAAAGGGATAAAGGAAGATAAGTTAGTACGAGTGTGTTTTTAACGCAAAGGAACGCAAAGGGAAGCGCAGCGAAAAGTTGTCAGGAGGGTTTCCCTCCGTAACAAACTTTTCAAGACAGAGTGACGCAGAGTTTTTGTACTTAATAAATCCAGAGATATTTCGATTCCAAAAGTCTTGTATAGTAAAGCATCATATTGGTGATGTTCGGAAAGGTCAGAAATTTTTCACTGGGAGTGGAATTATCTACAATTGGAGAAGTTTCTCGCTGCTCTAAGTCTAGAAGCGCACATTCAGAGTTATTTTCCCATGCAAAGATAGGGAATATATATTTTCCGGCTTTACTTTCACGCGATACAGCGTAACTCAATGCTTCTTCTAAAGAAAAGAAATGACTCATCTCACGCAAAGAAAAAGCTTTAATTTGTTCAGAATATTTCTGGACAAATTCTTGCTCTTCTACTGTTAAAAAACAAGTGTAACCCCCGTTGTGCCATTGATAAAGTTCATACAGTTCCACAGATAAACGAAATGGCAAATCTTTGACTTTACTTTCAATTTCTTCCCGCGTTAAACCTGGGGCTAAAAGAGGAATTTTTTTACCATCTTTTTCCGGTTGATACTGTTGCATCCAAGTAGAAATGCGTTGTAAAATTTCTGTTAATTCTGACATAGTAAATGATTTATTCTCATAATTTTTTAATAAACGTTATAAACGTGCAGGCTAGTACCATAAAAGTCCGGGAGTTTGTTGACTAATTTGCAGTCAACTTCAACTTAGTATTAGATGAGGACGCGCATTCCTCACTACGAACTTATTAACTTAACATGAGACATCAATCCAAAGTTTGTAAACCCATCGCAATCTTACTATGCTTTTCAATCTGTCCCATTACTTGTTTTGCTCGTTGAATTACCACCGCAGGTAAACCCGCTAATCTTCCCGCTTCAATACCATAAGACTTATCAGCGCCTCCTGGCTGAACTTGATGCAAAAAGATAATTTGGTCAGGTAACTCCTTCACCGTTACCTGATAATTAGCAACATTTGGTAACATTGTCGCCAACTCATTCAATTCGTGGTAATGTGTAGCAAAAATGGTTCGCGATCGAATATCCACCGCTAAATATTCCGCCACCGCCCAAGCAATGGAAAGACCGTCAAAAGTTGCCGTACCCCGTCCAATTTCATCTAACAATACAAGCGATCGCTCTGTCGCATGATTGAGAATATTTGCCGTTTCATTCATCTCCACCATAAAAGTAGATTGACCCGTTGCCAAATCATCCACCGCACCAACCCGCGTAAAAATGCGATCGCACACCCCCAACTTAGCAAATGAAGCCGGCACAAAACTCCCAATTTGAGCCATCAACTGAATCAACCCCACCTGCCTCAAATAACAACTCTTACCACTGGCATTCGGACCCGTGAGAATGATTAAATCGGGATGGGGAGAGGGAGAAGAATTCCCCTTGTCCTCCTCCTCTGCGTCCTCTGCGTCTCTGCGGTTCGTTCCTCCAAGCTGCGTCGAATTCGGCACAAAAAACCCAGCAGGCAAAGACTGTTCCACCACCGGATGACGCCCATCCACAATCAAAATCTCCCTTCCTGCAACCATCTCCGGACGACAGAAACCTTGATTCACCCCCAACTCAGCCAAACCGCACAACACATCAGCTGCTGCTACCGCACGGGAAAGAATGCGAATTACCTCAGCATGTGTCCCCACCTCATCCCGCAACGCCGTAAAAATCTCATATTCCAACTGATTTAAATCATCCCGTGCCGTGAGAATTCTTGCTTCTCGTTCCTTCAACTCCGGTGTAATGTAACGTTCCTCATTCGTCAGCGTTTGCTTGCGGATATAATTACTAGGGACAGAATCCGCCTTAGCACGAGAAATACTAATATAATATCCAAAAGTCTTATTAAAACCTACCTTCAGCGTCGGAATTCCAGTCTTTGCTCTTTCGTCAACTTCCAAATTAGCAATCCATTGCCGATCGCCTTCCACAGTTATTTTTTGCTCATCCAGCAGAGAATTCACACCTTGGCGAATCAACCCACCTTCAGTTAAATATATCGGTGGCGACTCCACAAGATGTGCGTGTAACTTTTCTGCCAACTCTGATAAAACAGGCGGCACTTTCTGCAAAGCTTTCAAAAAGGGAGCACGAGTATCAGCCACCAAGCTAGCTAATTCTGGTAAACGAGCCAAAGAATCAGCCAAAGCCACCAAATCTCGCGCATTTGCTGTACCAGAACCTGCGCGTCCCGTCAACCTTTCCAAGTCATAAATTTGACGTAACAATTGCCGCAAGTCTTTACGCAGAGGTGTATTTTCGATTAACTCTGCGATCGTATCTTGCCGCGCTCGAATGCCTTTAATATCGAGTAGCGGTTGCAATAACCATCTTCTCAAAGCACGTCCACCCATCGCCGTGCTGGTTCTATCCAACGCCCAAAGCAAAGAACCGTGAAAAGTGCCATCGCGAACAGTTTGCGTAATTTCCAGGTTGCGGCGAGTTTGATTATCAACAATGAGGTAATCAGTAATTGTATATGTGCGTAGCCCTTGGAGGAAAACCGGATGTTCTTTTTGAGTATCTTCCAGGTATTCTAAAAGACCACCAGCAGCACGAACAGCGAGGGGAAGATGATCGCAACCGAGTCCTTCAAGCGATCGCACTTTGAATTTATGCAATAATTTAGCTCTTGCCTCACCTTGAGAAAATGGAACTTGCGATCGCAAAGCATAACAAAACGATGGTGGCAAACATGCTGGCAGATGTTCCGATTTTTCCCCAGGACGCAGTAAACTACCCAAATCTGGCGCATTTGTCGGAATTAGCACTTCCGAAGGTTGCAAGCGCATTAACTCTTGTGTCAGATGTTCTAAATTACTTGCTTGGGTAGTTAAAAATTCGCCTGTAGATATATCTGCATAAGCCAAACCCCAATGTTCCCCAGCAATTACCACAGCCGCAAGGTAATTATTGCGACTTGCTTTGAGCATTCCATCTTCCAGCAAAGTACCTGGTGTGAGGATGCGGGTAATTTCCCGACGTACCAACCTCCCAGCAGCTTCCGCAGCATCTTCCACTTGGTCGCAAATCACAACAGCGTAGCCTTTTTCCACCAGCAGGGTAGCATAGCGTTCCCAAGAGTGATGGGGTACACCAGACATTGCCACTCGTCCTTGTTCTCCAGCTTGCTTGCTCGTCAGAACAAGTTCTAACTGCTGCGCTAGCGTCACCGCATCTTCAAAGTAACATTCAAAAAAATCTCCGACCCGATAAAGTAACATCGCGTGAGGATACTTTTCCTTGGTTTCGATATAATGCTGGTACATTTGACTGAGCTTACTGCGATCGACCGCTCGATGGTCAGAGATAAATGTACTGGCATCGTATTTGGTGGATGGGGTTGCAGAGTGAGAAGCAGTCATAGATGCTTAGTTATACGCACGGGAATTCCACAGTAATTAATGATAACCTGTTGTTAGTTGGGAATGCACATTGCTCAAAGTTTATTCATCTTCTGCGATCGCTCCGTCTTGTCGGTGTAACTGGTAAAGGTGGTTCCTGTGCCTTTAAACCCCCATCAGCAGTCAGAAACTCCACATGGAAGCTTTTTTGCTGATAATGTTTGCCCAAGTTTACAATGCTGGCATCGCCCATAGAAGTCTTCTGTTTGGCATTTTCCGGGAATTCAGCCGCTAACTTTTTCAATTGCTCTCCTTCCCAAAGCACAATTTGTTCACCGAAAGCTGCCCAAGGTGTTGTTTCATCTGCGGCAAAAGTCATAATTTTGGCAAATTCTTGAGCGGTTTCATACTGTTTTGCTCTAGCTTGTGCAATATGATTACCAGTTTCCACAACCACAGCTAAGGGAAGCACCAAAATTGTAGATATAGCGATTTCAGCTTGGATTTTCTGATTGACACGCTGAAAATTCCACACATCATTGTTAGAACCGCAACTTTCCATTCCTGGAACTTTCAACCAAACGCATAACAGCGATGTGTCAATAATCAAAACCTTTCTCATGCTTCTAATTACTCGTTCCGAGAAAGACTTCTTTCAATGGCACCGGTTGTTGTCAATTTACCCAAAGAAGCTGATGCAAACAACTTGGGAAAATTCTGAATATCTTCTACTACCGTTAACTGACTTTCTCCAGTTTCCGAATCGCGGTGTGCCACAATCACAAATGGTACTATCTCTGGTCCCAAAGCATCAAGCAAAGCTGGGTTATGAGTAGTAATTAAAATGTCAATATTTCTTTTTGCACCAATCTCTCGCAGCATTCTTACTAGCAATTCTGCACGAGAAGGATGAAGACCATTATCTATTTCTTCAATTATTAGTTGACTACCTTCTGGTCGGGTTAGAAGTGCTGTGAGAATTGCTAAAAAGCGCAAAGTCCCATCCGACATACTTCTAGCATCAATTTCTGTAATGTGACCGGGTTTCCATTGTTCCTCACAGTAAAGCATAGCATCTGTACCAAATCTGCCGACTTTTTCCGCCCATATTCTTTGAATATCTTTTTCAGGTAAATCTTTCACGTATGTAGATAGAGTTAATTCTACATCAGATTTTTCTACATCCGGCAATCCTGCTAGTACACCAGCAATATTAGATGCATCACTTTCAATGCTCTCAGAAAGTCGGGAATAATCCCGCATTTTAGAAGCAATTGGATTTAGAACAAAAATATTTTCGATTGATTGAATAACTGTATTGATTTCATTGCTTATGGAATCAGAAAAATTAATGACTCTTAAATCATTTAGAATTGACCCTCGATGGTGAAAATTTTTGGTCAAGGGAATTCTGGTTTTTTCATTTGTAAAAACTGCGGAAATACTTGGTATTCCATTTGAGCCTAAAATAAATCTAAGCAAGTAATTTTGATTATTTGTTTGCGGATTAGAAACAGTGTTTTTTTGGCGAGTAATGTATTCATCCAAAACCTGAATAAATGGTTTGGTTTGTACTGTGATACTGTAGAGATAATCCGTTTTATCATCTTTACCTTGAACTAGAGCCTTTAATGTAAATTGAGTTTTCGGTTTAAGCGCAGCCCACTCTACACCACCTCGAATAGATGGAAATGTTTTATCTCCTGCTAAAGCTGCCTCAATATCTTCACCTCTAACTATTCTTTGTAAAAATTCCAAAGCTTCAACTACATTAGATTTTCCACTGGCATTCGTACCAATAAGTACAGTTAATTGATCAATTGGAAGTTCTGCATAACGAAAACTTTTCCAATTTTCTAGAATGAGTTGCTTAAGCATAACCAACTCCAAAAACCTTCAGATTTTACTTTTACTATTATCGCTCTACAACAACGGCTTCAGAATTATCTTGTACACTCCAGCGAAATAGCCTTGGTAGCTGAGACACATCTAAAGCATAATTTACAGTCCAGACAATAATCTGTAAAATCAAAAAATACCGTACCCACATCAATTGACTTTCAGAACCGAGAAATATTAAACCCTGATAAAGTTGCCAAATGCGGTAAGGCAAATATAAATAAGGAACCATCACCCAGACAACCGATTGATATCGTCGCAGTGTCAGACTCTCAAAGAGAATTTGCAGCCCTAGCATGAGATAGTATGACAGAAGCACAGTTAAAACACGCTCATGCCCCCACACTACACCCCATAAAAGCGTTACCACCAGCGGTAACAAACCCGACAGCACCTGCACTGTCCACTCACCAGATTTTAAACCACCCCGGAAGCGGTTCCGGAAGACTCATCGGTTTTAAGTCTCTCCACGTCCAACCCACAAACACAAAAAAAGACGTGGAGAGTACCAGAAAAATAAAGTTTTCCAGAAAAATGTCGAATGAAGTCATCAGCAGTATAATTAAACTCTGATTTTTCAGTTTCTATCATCCGAAAAAACTTGCCAACCACCCCAGGTAAGAAAATCCCCCTTTCCTTCTTTGCGACTCTGCGACTTTGCGTGAGAAAATCCTAATGTTTACTTCCTCTATTTTCTTGAATTATATGAATAATCGACGGAATTAAAGAAACAACAATAATCAACCCAATAATCGGCAACAAATACTTATCCACCTGTTCAGCCGGCAGAGATTTTCCTAAAAAATATCCTAATAAAGTGATACCGAATGTCCAAAGTAAACCCCCGATTAAGTTATAAAACATAAATGTCTTATAATGCATCGCACCGATACCAGCAATAATCGGGGCAAAAGTCCGCACTATCGGCACAAAACGCGCTAAAACAAGCGTTTTCTTCCCGTGTTTTTCATAAAAAGATTGGGTTTTTTCCAAATGCTTTTTATGAAACAGCCACGAATCTTCTTTTTGAAATAATCTGCGTCCAAATCTATGTCCAGTAGCATAGCCAACATTATCACCAAGTACTGCACAAACAAAAGCACCAAAAATCAGAACCCAAATATTTAACAGTTCTGGTTTCGTGTATGCGACAAATCCAGCAGTAAATAGCAAACTATCTCCAGGTAGAAAAAAGCCAATTAATAGCCCAGATTCAGCAAAGATAATTGCCCATACTCCAAAATAACCAAGTGATTTAACTATCTGCGGTAAATCAAAATGCATAAAATCTCTAAGTATTCAACAATAGGCATAGAATATCTTAACGTTGACAAATTCTTTATTCATGAAAAATAATATTAAGTTTAAGTAAAGTTATTTTGTAT
>CASBQC010000199.1 GCA_949127805.1 Nostocales cyanobacterium PMM_0081 | reverse complement strand
CTCCCCCACTGCTCCACTCCCCTTTATATAAAAAAAGCCCTCTTGCTAGTTACCCGACAAGAGAGCAGAAGTGTTCTGTGAGGAGCAAACAAGAAGTTTGCTTAACATAAGTTTAGCGAGAGAATGAGATGCGCGAGCAATTATTTTTAGCGATCGCTTTGCATTTCTTCTGATGCAGCTATAGTGAACCATGCGATCGCTACTAACTTTGAGCAATTCGTAGTCAACGCAGAGAGCGCTGATTACACGAGTCTCCAAAATTACTGTAAAACTAACAGTTGTAGTTCATCTTCATCAAAGGAACTCAACAAATGACAATGACGCTTATCCAGGGCAACTTCAGAATCCTAAAAACTGCTCCTGATGGCGATTCTATCCGCTTTTATCCCCACAACCCCGAACTGTGGAAGAAATCCCAGACACCAGTCAGCACTAACCGCTCAGGAGGTGCACAGCTGCGCTTAGATAGCATCGATGCTCTGGAAACACATTATCGCCCGAAAATGGGTAGTATCGGCATACAGCATCAGCCTGGGGAATTTGCTGATGGTGCTGCTAGCGAACTGTTAAAATTTTTAGGATTTCAAAACGTTACCCGTGGTTCCAATCAAGTAATTACTGCCGCAGAACCCGAAGAAATACCTGGTTTCATCCTCACCCGTTTTGCAGACACGTATGGTAGATCTGTAGCTTTTGTTTTTAAAGGTGATTCAGAACAAGAAGATGGCAGCAGCATTCAGTTTGAAAAATCTTTACTCAAAAAGAGCGCAAATTATCATCTTTTAGCTAAAGGGTTAGTTTACCCTACCTTTTACTCGAAGTTATATCCTGATATTCGCAAGCAATTGATTACTGTCACCGAAAAAGCTCGTAGTGATAAAAAGGGTTTATGGGCATCAGATAAAACTAATAAAGGTTTTGTCTTGGAAGAGTTAGAAACTATCACCGACAAAGTTGTTATTTTACCCAAACTGTTTCGCCGACTGCTTGATTATCTCGCGATTAATGATGGTAGTGTAGCTCTAGACGGATTTATGAACTTTCTGGAATCTAAGAAAGATAAAGTGATAATTCTCCCAGATGGTCATGTTACCGGATTTGACTTTGTGGTGAAAGTCGATGGTCAAAATATCAAATTAACTGTTCAACCTGAAGATTTAGTTTTTATGGAAAAATAGCTTACCTAAATGTAATGAGGGCTTCAGCCCTCACTACCTAAGAGAGTATTTTACTTTTAATGTCTACTTATTAATCGAAAGATACTCCAACCCTCTTTAAATTGTTGGCAGCAAAAAGGCAACTAATTAAAAGTAAGTGTAAATTGGCGCTTTTAGTCTACGGATGCACGGATCAAATTAGAGCGCTTATACCCTACTGTTGAACCGGGCAATCACAGTTAAAACAGACTAATAATAGAAGCCCTCGACTCATTGCCGAGGGCTTGCACGCAGCTAAGTATTTGGTCAAAGTTGGGTTGCCAGACTACTAGCCTGAGGGCAATAAAGTGCAGCATCACAGAGAATTGGTATAACTTTTAATCAAAAGTATCAATAATACAGTGAGAGATATGGGCATCGAATCTACTTAAAGCATTCCATGTCCGATATCCAATTATGCCATTGGGTTGCTGATAGCGCGATGCCTGAAAAGCTTGTATTGCTTCAGTTGTTTTTGCGCCAAAGATGCCATCAATTTCACCAGAATAATATTTACCAATTTTCAGGGCTTGCTGAACTGCTTTCACCAGGGAACCGCTACTTCCTTTACTTAACTCTGGCAGACTATTTGCACCTTCACACAAATATGCCCAAGTATTTTTTCCGACAATACCATCAGCCTTGAGGAAGGCAAGACACTGAAAATATTTAACAGCATCTTGGGTTTGTTCTTCAAAGTGACTTGTGACAATAACTTGTAGAGGATAATCTGATAGAGTATCCAGTTCTGCAAGCCGCTGGTTTAATGCTTTTTGCATTTCTTTGACAAATTGACTACTTGCACCTAATTGCAAGGTTGGTCGATTGGTAGGACATTTAATTGCAGTAGACATGTTCTGTAATTCTCTTTAAATATTTGTTGGTTACAGAATAAATTCAAACAATTGAACAAGGATTACGGAATCCGATGAGTATTATTTGGAAAAAAATATTCGCGCTTTTATTCGGCGTAGACGCGATCGCGGCGATACCAAAGGCATCGATGAGGGCAGTTATATCGTGTCCGGTTAAAGACTTATCATTTAGACCGCAGGGGGCAGGGGGCAGGGGGCTTTTCCGATTTTTGCTCAGACGCGGTAATCGTAAGTGATTAACCGGACTTGATGTTAATCATACTTAGGTGATGTCATCGCCATAAATATCGCACTATTATTTTTATACCAGCAACATGGTTACTTTGGACACAAAAAAAACTCTCTTGTTAAGTAAATAACAAAAGAGTATCAGTGAAGAGGAGGGGGGAGTGGGAGAGTTAGGAGTTTGGAGTTAGGAGTTTGGAGTCGGAAGTGATTTGTTTCCATTCCCTATTCCCCATTCCCCATTTCCCATTACGCATTGGGTCCTGCTGTGACAATCACCAATTTGTCAGGATTGATTAGGTCTTTGATTGCTTGCTGGACTTGAGTCATGGTTACAGCTTGAATGCGGTTAGGAAATTCTCGAATTTCTGTAGATGAAAGCCCGTAAACGGAATTGTCTAAAATGATAGTGGCTACATTACTGGGATTTGCCAAATCTACGGGATAGCTGTTGGTAATTGAGCGTTTTGCTGAGTTTAATTCAGCTTCTGTGACTCCTTGGTCTCGCACCTGTTTGAGTAAAGCAACCGCGCTAGCGATCGCTTTATTCGCGTCTCCAGGAGAAGTCTGCATCTGAATTAAGAATGGACCCGGATTAACTCCAGCGGCAAAAGCACTGTAAATACCGTAAGTTAAACCTTGGCGATCGCGTACTTCCGTACCCAAGCGACTAGACAAGGTATCACCACCTAAAATTTGATTCAGTACCGAAACAGCATAAAAACGAGGGTCTTTACGCGAGATGCCGTTGTAGCCTATATAAGTAACTGCCTCTGCCTTACCGGGAATTACTTTGTTTAAACGTGTCTGAGTTTGCGGCAACGGTACTGAGGCAAGATTCAAAACTGGTGCTTTACCTTTTGCTTGCCATTTGCCGAAAGCTTGATTGAGTGAAGCTTTTACCTTCGCAGAATCGAAATCACCCACTATCGCTAACGTTGTTGTATCTGGTCGATAGTGTTCTTGATAAAAGCCAACCAAATCATCGCGAGTAATATTCTTCAAACTTTCTTCTGTGGGAAAGCTGTGGAATGGGTGATTTTCTGGGTAAATTGCTTGCTGAAAAACTCTTCGTCCTAATCCACGCGGGTCATCTAGCTGTGCTTTCAACCCCGTTAATGATCGACGCCGACTTAGTTCTAATTGCTCTGGGGGGAAAGTCGCATTTTGGACTACATCTGCCAGAGTTTGGATCAATAACGGTAGATTTGCGGACAAACCTTGACCACCAATAGCGACACCCTCACGGCTAGCACCAAAAGCTAAACTGGCTCCTCTATCTTCTAACGATTTCGCCAGGGTGAGGGCATTTTTGGTTTTGGTACCATTCATTAAGTTACCAGCAGTCAAACTCGCTAGTCCAGCTTTTTGAATTTTGTCAAATGCAGCACCAGCGTTAATTTGTCCGGTGAGGTTGATCGAGGGAAAACTGCGATCGCTTAACAAAAGAACCCGCATCCCATTGCCTAGAGTAAACTGTTCTGGTAGCGATTGTTTGCTAGGGGTGGTGGCTGATGTGGCAGGAGGAAGATATTTAGCCAGTTCTGCTGGGTCTACCGGCTTTCCTGGGCTGAAGTTTTCAGCGGTGCGACCAGAACCTGCATTAGAAGTTCCTGGTTTACCATCTACTTGGGTAGGTTCAAAAAAGCCGATGGTTTGTTTAGCCGGATCGAGGTAGGTTTTCGCTGCTTTCTGGACATCATCTGGGGTAACTTTGGCGATCGCTGCCAAATATCCCTCAATAAAACGATAATCTCCAGCGACGGTTTGATTATACCCCAGTTGATTTGCCTGACTGGTGATATCCTGATTATTCAGGATAAAAGAAGCTTGTAATTGCGTCTTTGCTCTATTCAATTCTTCATTGCTGACTGGCTGCTGTTGCAGTTTCGTCAACGATTGTTGCAGCACCAAAGCAATTTTTGATAATTCTTGACCTGGTGCGGCTGTAGCATTAATTTCATACCAACCTGGTTCAATTAATTCTGCTGCACTCGCACTAACTGAACTAGCGAGTCCGGATTCTACCAAATCTTGGTAAAGTCGGGAACTACGACCACCTGTAAGAATACCATCCATCAAATCAATCGCCGCGACATCGGGATGCTTGACATCTGGTAAAGGATAGACAACTTGCAGCAGTGCCGCGCTTCCTGGTTCTTTGAGAACGATTGGCTCTTTTTTTACAGGAGTATTAGAAGGTACAGATACAGAGCCTTTGATTGGAACCGTCTTGGCTCGTTTGGGAACCTTGCCGAAAGTGTCTTTGATAACTTTCAGCGTTGGGGAAGTGGTAAAATCGCCTGTAACTACCAATGTGGCATTATCTGGACTGTAGAAGGTTTGGTAATAATTCCGCACCTGGTCAACGGAGAATTTCTCGACATCGGCTTTTGTGCCTCCTACAGGTAAGCCATAAGTTCGATTCGGGAAAGCAGCCCGCAACACCGAGCGACCGAGACGGTAACTTGGTGAATTTTCGTATCCCTGTAGTTCAGAAATTACTACGCGCTTTTCACTCGTCAGTTGGTCGGGTCCTACTATTGCACCTTCCATGCGATCGGCTTCTAAGGTTAGCAGTGCTTCGAGTTTGTCTCGCTGCACTGTACCAAAGTAAGCAGTTTCGTCATAGCTGGTGAAAGCGTTAAATTGACTACCCAAAGCACTAAACAGTCGCCCAAATTGGACTGGACGGGTGGAAGTGCCTTTAAACATTAAATGTTCCAACTGGTGGGAGATACCATTTTCCCCCGTCCCCTCGTTGCGTGAACCAACTTTATACCAAACCTGCACGCTGACCACTGGTGCAGTATGGATTTCTTTGGTTAACACGGTTAAACCATTGTCTAATACCGTTTTTGTCACCCCTTGGGTCAGTGCTGAACCCGATATAGGTGCAACTGTAGTTGGCGTTGCCGCGTTGGTAAAATTGTTTGAAAACAAATCGAGACTGAGAAAAAGGCTAAGGAATAAGCCTATAAGAATGTATGGACGCAGTTTAGGAAAGAAAGGCATTGTTAGTAATTGAAATTCAAAACAGAAAATTCACGCATCGTATAAATCCATCTTGGCAAGTATTTGGCGATGTTGGGGAAAGGGGGACAGGGGGAGACTATTGACTATTGACTATTGACTATTGACTATTGACTATTGACTATTGACTATTGACTATTGACTAACGAGATATTGCCTTAGCGATCTAAAATGACACTGTTAATAGACACACCCAAAAATTGAGTATATGGCGCGTCAAAGCTCGATATTGTCATTGATTCTGGTAATTTTGACAACATTCCTGATTAGTTGTGGTGGTCCGACTGTCGCTACAGCACCTCCAACCTATACTACGGCTCAGTTAGAGAAAATTCAGGAATATCTTCCTGAAGTTCTTTCCGTACGCGATCGCTCAGCTGAACTCCAAAAGCTGATCCAAAAAAATGATTGGATCGATGTGGGGAATTTTATCCACGGTCCGATGACATCCTTAAAGCAGGACATGAGTTATATTACTTCCAACCTGCTACCTTCATACCAACCCCAAGGACGTAAGATAACGCGAGATTTACTTAACCACCTGGTAAAAATAGATCAAGCGGCAAGCGATCGCAACTCTCAACTAGCTTTAAGCAACTACAAAGCCGCTTTTGCTGACATTGACAATTTCTTACAATTGTTACCGCAAACCAGCAACTAGGCTTTTTTTAACAGGGGAAAAGGGAAAAGGGGAAAGGGGAAAGGGAATTACTGACTGTTGACTGTTGACTTTTGACTTTTGACTCCTAACTCCCGTACAGACGTTCCGTCGGAACGTCTCTACCCCATTCCTAACTAAATCAAAAAGCAATGAGTCATGTAGTCATTATCGGTTGTGGTATTGTTGGGGCGGCGATCGCCTATGAACTCAGTCAAGTTCAAAACCTCAAAATCACTGTCATCGACAAACAACCACCCGCCCAAGCCTCTACAGGTGCGGCATTAGGCGTTTTGATGGGTGCGATTAGCCACAAAATTAAGGGTAATGCTTGGCGAATGCGCTCTTCTAGTATTCAACGTTATGAAACTTTAATTCCGGAACTAGAAGCGATCGCAGGTCGCAAAATTCTTTTTAATCGTCAAGGAATTCTTAGGCTTTGCTTGCAAGAAGATAATTTAGCAGATTGGCAAAAACTCGCGGAAATTCGCTCTTCTCAAAACTGGAATCTGGAACTTTGGGACGTAGCGAAATTAAAGTCAATCTGTCCGCAGATAAATAACGATAATATTATTGGTGCTGTTTATTCTCCCCAAGACCGGCAACTTGACCCAACAGCTTTAACTTTAGCTTTGGTTGATGCATCTCAACGGAACGGCGTTACTTTTAAATTTGGTGTTACTGTCAACGGAAGTTCAACTTTTGCGAATTCATGCAATGAACTTGAGACGACAGAGGGTAAAATTACTGCTGATTGGTTTGTAATCGCTGCTGGATTGGGTTCATCACTTTTGACAGCACAACTAAACCAAATGATTGATATTCGCCCTGTGTTGGGGCAAGCTTTGCAAGTAAGCTTAGAACATCATTTAGGCGATCGCTACTTTCAACCAGTGATTACAGGTGATGATGTTCACATTGTCCCTGTAGGTAATGGCGATTATTGGATAGGTGCAACGGTGGAGTTTCCCAATGATAGCGATGAAATACCGCCTGATGAAGAACTGTTGAAGCAAGTTTTAACTCAAGCGATCGCCTTTTGTCCCGAATTAGCACAAGCCACAATTAACCGCACTTGGTCGGGGTTGCGTCCCCGTCCCGAAAAACGACCCGCACCAATTATAGGCAAACTACCAGGCTTTGATAACATTCTCCTTGCCACCGGACATTATCGCAACGGCGTTTTATTGGCACCCGCAACAGCATACGCAATTCGTGAGATGATTATTTCCAACGATTCCTAATCTTAATAAAACTACTTTGCGCCGAGTGCGTGAGACTTTTTTTCATGTCAATACAAGAACATAAAATAACCGTAAATTCTTTAGAATGGTTTTATCGCGAAGCTGAACCGATTGGTCAAAGTGATTTATTGCCTGTATTATTGCTACACGGCATAGTGTCACAAAGTTACAGTTGGCGTAATATTTTACCAGCTTTAGCGAAACAGGGTACAAGAGCGATCGCACCAGATTGGATTGGCTATGGTTTTTCATCCAAACCTGAAAAAAGAGACTTTGCTTACACCCCAGATGCATTTCTCACAGCTTTATCAGGATTTATCCAAGCCTTAGAATTAAAACGTTTTTCTTTAGTTGTGCAAGGATTTTTAGGTTCTGTCGGCTTACAATACGCTTTGCGACACCCAGAACAAATTGCCAACATAGCTATAATCAACACCCCAATTACGAGTGCGGCAAAATTACCTTGGAAAATTCAACAATTGGGTTTACCTTTAGCAGGTGAAATGATGACCCAAGACCCTTTATTAGTTGATAGAACTTTAGAAGGTGGTTGTCGTTACGTAATCGTTGAGAAAGATTTAGATGTTTATCGAAAGCCATATCTGAAAAGTTCCTCTTCTGGAAGAGGACTTTTAGCAACTATCCGCAATTTACAACTTCAGACAGCGATGACCGAAATAGAATCTGGCTTTAAAGAATGGCAACAGCCAATTTTAATTCAATGGGGAATGATTGACCCTTGGCTTTCTGTAGATATGGCACAAAACTTTGCCGATTCTGTAGCTAATGCCGAATTAATAAAACTTAAGAATGTGGGACATTATCCTCAAGAACATTATCACGAAACGATTTTAGAAGATTTATTACCTTTTGTGCGGTGTTCGGGAAAATCTTGATATATTTTCCAGAGAAATCTCTACCGCTAGGGTATGAGCGCTTCGGAAGTGCGATCGCACTCCCGAAGCGCCGATTAAGAAACCAAAAGGGAAAAAATTGAGGAAAGAACAGAACAAATATAATCAAGGACTCAAAAGTAGCTTATCTGAAATTGGTATTACTCCGTAAAGTTGCCTTGACGGACTACTAGAAACCAACGGGCTAATGCCTAAAATATGAGATTACTGAAGTTAAATTAAAAGAAAAGCTTGCCATTACGGCAAACAATTTCTTTAATAGGACTTACGCAAAAACTCTCTTAAACTCTTATTCCTTGGCTTCCTTCTCCCAAGGGGAGACGCTAACGCGAAGGCGGTTCGTTTCTTGGTCATTTTGCGTAAGTCCTATTTAAGTCACAGATTAAACCCGGATAAAGCTGGATTGGACCAGTTGATTAGCTTTTACTCCAGCCAACAGCGCTAAGGTATCATTACCAAAGAGAATGGCAGCGCTGCCATTCACATCGGCAAAGGTTAGTTGACCAAAACTCAGTCCAGAGGATAAGCCGATCCAGTCTTTTCTAGGGGTAAAGTCTTGGATTGTGTCGGTGCCGTTGCCCTGAGCAGTAAGAACGAAGGTATCTCGACCATTACCACCATTGAGCAGGTCATTGCCCTGCCCACCCCAGAGGACATCAGCTCCATTACCACCAAACAACATATCATTGCCAGCATTACCAAACAAAGTATCTTTACCATTCCCCCCGCTTAAGTTATCATCGCCACCAGTGCCAATAAGGGTATCTTTGCCATTGCTGCCATCGACGGTTCTGCCGACTTCTAAGGTGACGATCGCCTGACTGGTGAGACTGCCATCGCTCACTGTGTAATTGAAGCTAGCCGTACCGCTAAAGCTGGAGTTCGGGGTAAATACGACGTCACTGCTGTTCAGGGCAACACTACCACCCACAACATTGTTAAATCCATCGGGCAAAACAGACAGCGTTGTGTTGGCATCGGGGTCAGTGTCGTTTGCCAGCAGCGCGGCAATGGGGATCAACTTCGCCACACTCTGGTTAGCCGTGAAGCCACTGTCATTATTCGCAGTGGGTGCTTCATTGAGATTGGTAACTGCCAACATAAAGTTGGTGCTGGCATCAGGAGTGCTGCCCACAGTGGCATCATCCACCGCAACACTAACCCCATAGCTAGATTTCGTTTCAAAATCGAGGCTCGTGTTAGCCTTGAGGTACAGCGCATTGCTATCGATTTCAAAGGCGCTCGCATCGTTTCCGCTGAGGCTGAGGACGTTAATACCCAGAGCATCATCGGTAATGGCAATATCAGCCACTTTAATCCGTGTTGCGGTGCTGGTATTTTCTGCGATCGCATTGACCGGATTGTTCAGCACTACAGCGGTGGGAGCTTGATTCACAGTTACAATCGTTCCTGGAGAGCCGGTTTCTAAACCATCAGCCGCGAGGAACGCACCGTTAACTCCGGTGGTACTCAAAGTCGAGAGGGTGGGAAGCGGGAGCGTGGTGCTGCCGAGACCGACCGTGTTGTCGAACGTTAAGCCAGTGGTGGAGGTGCCGAAGCTAACGCCAGTGATCCGGTTTCCGCTCGCATCGAAGAGATTCACCTCGTCGCCGCCGGTACTCAGACCCACGCCAGAACCGCTGTAAGTCCCGATAGTGAAGCCACTGGGGACATTGCTGCCGAACCAAGCCGTCTTGAATGCGCTAGCGGTGGAAGCATCGCCTTCAATGAAGACGACTGATTGCCTAGGAGCGATGCTGGTGACACCGTTGAGCGCCACCGATGACCCGAATGAGTTCGAGTTGTCGTCTATCTTCCAGCCAGTAATGTCCACGGCGCTAGTGCCAGTATTTGTCACCTCGAACCAGTCGGCGGCATAGGGGCTATTGCCGCTGCTCCAGGGTGTCACCTCGGAGATAATCACGGAGGGGAGGGAGGGGGTTTCATTTACAACATCGGTGACAGCTAAGGTAAAGGGCGCGATCGCATCCGGGGTGCTGCCAACGGTCACGTCGTCTACATTGACGATGACGCTATAACTGGTCTTGGTTTCGTAATCTAGAGTGGTTCCGGCTTTGATGTACAGTCCATTGCTGTCAACTTCAAAAAAGTTAGCATCATCTCCCGTCACAGTCAGGTTATTTGTTCCTAGTCCATCATCGATGATGGCAATGTCTGCCACTTTAAGCCGGGTTGCGGTGCTGGTGTTCTCCGCGATCGCATTGACCGGGTTGTTCAGCACTACAGCAGTGGGGGCTTGATTCGGAACTGAAGACGGTGCGTAGACCCAGAGCTGCGGGCGATCAATACTACCACCGCCATTCTCGCTGACTACATACAGAAAACCATTGTTGTCCATCGTGAGACCTTCATGCTGCTGGTCTACAACGGACAATGGATTACCCGGATCGGAGAGGATTGTCAGTGAACTGTAGATATTTCCGGATCGGTCGATGTTGACGATCTTGCCCGATTCTTGGCTCAACACCAGCAGGTGGCTGGAATCGGGTCCGCTTAGGGACGACAGATTCGACAAAGCGTAAACGTCAGCAAAGTCCAAAAGGTTTGCCAATGCAGGATTGAAAAGGTTAGTCGAGTTCACTGTGGTGGGCGAACCGTTTGTCGCGGTGCCCGCCGCAAAATCGATGCCCGTTTGAAATATTCCTTCCGGTTGTGTCTCCTTGACTGCGATGAATCCGCCCGTCTGCGGGTCATAGGAGATGCCTTCAATCCCAATATTCCCGACCGTCGTACCGAGCTTGACGGTTTGCACGTTGCTTTTGGTAAGCGTAGTGTTTGGTACGTAGGTCAACAAGTTGGCTTGTCGGTCTCGTTCCTCGATCAAGACGAACTTGCCGCCGCCGACGTAGGTAAGTCCTTCGGTATCATAGAAGTCCGTGCCTTGGGGACTACTGCCAGGAGCCAACGTCATTGAGTCGATCAATTGCCCCGTCTTCGATACTTGAACAATCGACGTGCCGCCATCGCCGACGACGAACAGTGTGTCGGTGTCCCAGTTGTAGGTCACGGCGGAGACTTCCTGAGCCAGCAAGCTGTTGGTAGGCGGAGTGGTCTGCGTAGGTTCGGGCAGGTCATACCGACCGATCCGGGTATAGGTGGACAGATCCACTGAATTAATTGCTGACATCACTATTTGTCCTTAGAAGTGTAAAAGTTTGCAGGAATAATATGGTGCAGAATGAGCTAACCCCTGACGGGGTGGATATTTGGAGACTTTCTGGTTGTCGTCTTTTTCGGATAATATCCAGAATCTTTCGGTATATTAACTTATTGTACGCAAGTAGTCGAGCGCAATTAGTTACACAATATCTGGGCTGAAATTCTTGCTTAGGAAAGAATAAGTATGTAATTAATTCTGTCTGGTTACTTAAGTACAAGCTTTAGTCAAGCGATCGCGTCCCTTAACTTAACCAACAATTTTTTACAAGAGGAAAATCAAGATTGTCGGCGGCTCTGACTTATGCCGTATCGCTTTCTGGCAATGGGTTTTCACCCGCATCGAGGTTAAGCACTGCCGCCTGAATGTGGATTGAAGTAGAAGCGAGCGTTTATGCGATCGCTAAAACATTTAATTCGTTTGTTGCAGTACAAGCCAAGGAGTATTTTAACGTAACCTAGTATTTAGTTTGACATCCACACCGCGAGTAACGCGACGGTGATTCCTAAGACTCACAACTTTTCTTGCGACTCAGCGCTTTCTGCACTTTACGCAGTTTACGGCGTTTAGCTTTAAAGCTTTTAGGATTAATAATCTTTTCGCCATTACTCAAGACAGCAAGGCTGGTAATACCCAAATCCAAACCAATCTGATTAGGAGATTCGGGCAATGCTTCAATAGGAACATCAACCAACAAAGAAACAGTCCATCTACCAGAGGGCGAGAGCTTCACCGTAATATTGGATGGTTCAGAGCCTTCTGGAATATCTCGACTCCAACGGATAGTCAATGGTTGAGCACATTTTGCCAACTAGACTTTCCCATCTCGCCATTTAAAGGCAGATTTGGTAAACTCGGCATTGCCTCCATGATGCTTCTTTTTGAAGTTAGGGTATTTTGCCCTCCCTGCAAAAAAGTTGGTAAAGGCTGTTTGCAAATGCCTCAGTCCTTGCTGCACTGGTACACAGCTAACGTCATTGAGAAATTGCAAGTCTTCTTGCTTTTTCCATTGAGTCAGCATTGCAGAAGTTTCAGCGTATCCGATTCGCTCTTGCCGTTCATACCAAGCCTCTGTTTTTGCGGCGAGTGCTTTGTTATAGACAAGCCGAGCGCAGCCCATTGTTCTCCTGAGCAGTGTTTATTGCGACTGTGTTGGATAGAATCGGTACTTGAATGCTTTATGTGTCATACTTCACATTGTAGCACTTATTCTGTGAAGTTTGCAAATCTAATATAAAGCCGTCAAGCGAAGGACGGGGTTTCTACCCAAATTTTCGATGAAGCCTGAGTAGAGTTTTAAAAAGGCAGGTTACGATTCATGGCATATTCATGGTTTAAAGCGTTTCACATTATCGGGATTGTAGTCTGGTTTGCTGGGTTATTTTATCTAGTACGTCTTTTTATCTATCACGTCGAAGCCAACCAAGAACCAGAACCAGCACGCACGATACTGAAAAATCAGTATCAGATAATGGAAAAACGGCTTTACAACATTATCACCACCCCAGGAATGTTGTTAGCAGTAGCAATGGCGATCGGTTTATTAATTACTGAGCCAGAAGTTTTAAAACAAACTTGGTTGCATGTCAAACTAGGATTTGTTGCTCTTTTACTCGGCTATCATCATTACTGCAAAAGGCTAATGAAGCAGTTAGCGCTAGATGAATGTCGCTGGAGTAGTCAACAATTACGCGCTTTAAATGAAGCACCCAGTTTGATGTTAGTCGTGATTGTATTGCTCGCCATATTTAAAGATAATCTACCTACAGATATTACCGTTTGGGTAATTGTGGCAATGATTATTGCGATGGTAGCCACGATTCAACTTTACGCGAAAAAACGCAGAGAAGAGAAAGAAAAGGAATTGGCGCAAATCGCACAGATTCCGCAACAGCAAAGTTAGTTTTTTGGAGCGTAGAAGCATGGTAGCGTTGTTAGATGTAGGTTGAAAAAACCATAATCAATAATTACTCCCCACTATCTACGCTCCAACTATCCACTTACTTATCTTTTCAGTCTAGAGAAATCGTTTTGACTAACTCCTGAAAACATATTTTAATTTGATATTTGAGGTAAGCAACGCTTAAATTTACTCTCAGATTTTCTCGCATTCAGCTTTGCTTTCCATTCACGAATAGCGCTGGCAGTGCGTGCTACAGGGGACAGGTAATCAGAGGATTCTGCGTTTGGACTACTGTCATCAGCCTTGGGTTGAGTAGTTAAACAGTTAGTCAAACTTGGCAAATAGCTTTCCAAACCTAAGGAAGACATGACATCATTAGTTGTTTGAAAACGGTCTGCTAAAGACACCTTTACCATTTTGCCCAAAACTTGAGCAAAGTGGTCACTCAGTTCTACGTGTTTTTGCCAACAGATATCACCAGTATTCGAGTCATGCTCAAATTCTAAAGGTGCTTTACCAGTCAATAGATAAAGGCAAGTTACTCCGACTGCGTAAATATCACTAGCATAAACTGGACGCAGGGAAAACTGTTCTGGTGGGGCAAATCCCATAGTTCCGACAAAAGTTGTCGAGGCACTTTTATATTCTTCGGTGTCACTAGTTTCTACTAATTTCTCTTTAACTGCGCCAAAATCAATTAACACCACCCGTCCATCATCTTCACAGCGCAACAAGTTTTGAGGCTTAATATCCCGATGAATTACATGATGTTTATGAACGTATTGCAATACTGGTAGTAATTCGTGCAAAAATTGTTTGACTGCGGCTTCGCTTTTAAGACCAGTGCGTTTGATTTCTCGTGCTAAAGTAGAACCGGGCACGTATTCTTGAACTAAATAAAATTCTCCATTTGCTTGAAAGTAATCTAAAAGCATGGGAATCTGAGAATGGCTACCAAGGTGACCTAAGGTTTTTGCTTCTTTTTCAAAGCGATCGCACGCTCGTTGCCAGTTTTTCGGACCATTCACCTTGGGACAAAGCTGTTTAATCACACACAGAGGATTCCCAGGTAACATCATGTTTTTGGCGAGAAACGTGATGCCAAAACCACCTCTGCCCAATATTTTCAGTATTGCATAGCGATCGCGAAATAACTGCCCTTGACCACACAGTTGACCAAGCTGAGTCTGTTTTAAAATATCCACATGAAAATTTGATGTTTTCGGAGGAAAGCGATTCATATGGCTATAAAGTTTATTTTGGTGAAAAGCTGCTAAATGTCTTTAATTTAACGATAAAGATTCTTTTAGGCTAGTAGCATTACCGTTTCAAAGCAAAATCCTCTGGGGAATGGGGAATGGGGACTGGGGACTGGATTCCCCAGTCCTTAAGGTACTTCAATCGGAATCAAAGCATTTTCCGGTAAATAGTTGCTGAAACGCCCTTCATCTGAAAGCACCAAAATCAAGCGCATGGGATAATCTGGTGGAACTTGCAAATCTGCCCACGGTACCGCCACTTCTACGCAAGTATCTAAAGCTACTTGAGCGCGACTGAAACGGGGAAGCCATTGATAATCTTCTCCAGCTTCGCGAAACTGAATCGATTGCGTCAGCAAATTAATTGCTAAATGATGGTGGAAATGATAATTAACTGGCGCTGCATCCGGCACATCCGCTAAGGGAATCGGGCTGTTGTGCATTGTCTTATCAGGATAATACCAAAGCAAATTTAACTCTGTTGGCAAATCTCGTCCTGGTGCAACGCCACTTTTTAAGTCCACCCGTAAATAAAAATTCAGGTGATCCACTCCATACCAAAGTCGCTGGATGACGCTGCTGTTATGCATTGTCCCCCGCGCTCCGCCGATTTCTATGCGTCCGGCTTTGTCCCAGTCTTGTTCATCGCCTTTGCCGTCAATTACTGGATGAATAAAGCTTTGGGGAGGATGATCTGTCTTTGCTGTATGGTTTTCTACTTCTTTTGTCAAATACGACGGTATAGGTTCATTTAACGCTTTATAAATGCCATACAGGTGTTCGCGGAACAACTGGTCAAATATGGCATCTTGATTTGAGGAATGTCCTTCACCAAACCACCAAAACCAGTCGGAGCCTTCGGCAGCGTATAAAGCTTCCCAGGCTTGGGGGTTGTTTTCTTCGGTCGCTTCTGGATGATTGGCGAGGGTAAGTCTAGCGTGTGTGAGGTAGTCCCAAGCGCGATTTTTGGCGGGATCGCCAATCCAGGTGGTGAAGTTGCCATCTACCCAAGAACCGCTATGCAGTTGATTTCCGGGGATAATTGCTGTGGGGGGAAACTGTTCGATAAATTCGGAGACGGTAACGAGTTTAAGGTGCGGTTCGTTACTTAAAGTTTCATATAAAGCTTCTAAAAAGGGTTTGCCATCTTGGGGATAAAATTCCCAGCAATTTTCGCCGTCTAGGGCAATGGTGACTAGCCAAGGTTGTTCGCTAATGCTATCTTTTTGCATTTTAGCGATCGCCTGTAAATGTCCCACTAAGTCGGCAGCGGCTTGTTTTGGCGGCATCGCTCCGTAGGTAAAGCCGATCATGTCTGATAATCTGTGGTCGCGAAAGACGATCGCCAAATCACCGGCGGCAGTTTCTAAACGATACGGTCGGTAAAGTAACTCTGGTTGCAAGACGTTTCCT
>CASBQC010000198.1 GCA_949127805.1 Nostocales cyanobacterium PMM_0081 | reverse complement strand
CCCAAGAACTCTCCCTATCCCCAGCGGTTCACAAATGTTTTTGAGTCATTGCAGTTAATCAGGCTTTAGAAGAGTTTAAGGTGTTTGTCAACAATCTGGGTGCTGAGGCGATCGCGCATCTAATATGCAGCCTTAATGTGACTTTTGCATTGACATACTTAAAGTTTTGGCATATTCTGAACAAGTTTGTGTAAAGTAGACAACTTTAAGAAGAGTTTAAGCCCTTACTTGCGTAAGCAGGCTTTACTTTACTTCGGGTTGATATAAGCTCAAATCCAATGAGGATGCCAAGTCCCTTGGAATTAAAGAAAGAGTTTTTCAGGGTTTTGCCTCTACCAACTTCGAGCAAGAAGACTCAGCAAATGTGAGCTTCAGCCAACCTTGATGAAAAAAGAAGAGGCAAATGATAATGTTTGATTCTAGTACCTTGAGTACTATTAGCCATACTCTCAATGCTGCTTCCCTAATCAGCGCTAGCATTCAAAATCAATCAAGCTTGAGTCTGAGTAAAAATACCAAACGGCAGCTAGCAAATAGCTCAAAAAGGCTTTCACACCCAACTCCTACTACCCCCTCTTTCATAGCTCAAGCCAGCACTCCAACATTCAGCTCGGATACTAGCAAATGCGGTCAAAGTCAAGCACGGGACAAGTACACACAGCCGTTTGCCTGCGACAGCATCTGGAATATGCCGATTGGATCAAACGCGCAATACGTTGATGCCTATATCGGCTCAAAGAGCGTTGGAGTTGACACCGACTGGTTCATCATAACCAAGGAAAGCGACCCAGCTGTGCCAACCTATATGCCTGGTGCCTGGGGTGAAGGTCGCTGCACCGGCACTACGCCGCAGCAGCAGGCGCAATGGCATCCCGAAGCGGGTCAGCCGTTGAAGGTTCCTTACGATCTCGTCATTGAGGATGCAAAGCCCTGGTCTACTCCAAACAACTCCTCGGCATTCTTGATGCCGGATGGGAAAACCCTGGTGTCTTATAACGTCGCCACACGTTGTCAGCAGGGTGCCCCGCTTTATGGCGTTTGGTTTGGACAGCAAGACATCTACGGCGATGGCATTGACGGTGGACATGGTGGCTCAGGGATGTCGAGCATTGGGGGTAGCATTCGCAAAGGTGAGTTGTTGAATGACGACCCTATCCGTCACGCACTCAAGCTTGTTATCTGGGGCAAGTGGCTGCATTACAATTCTGCATCGTCAACTCCTGGGCATCGGTGGCCTGCCCGTCTTGCTGATTTTAATGCACCAAATCAATACCTTGGCTCCAACCCAGCGCTGGTTATGGGTTCCTTGCTAGCAATTCCACCCAATGTCACAGCAGAGAGCTTGGGATTGACCAGTAAAGCAGGCAAAAAAATCTTTGAAGCGATGCAAAACTACGGTGCTTACGTCGTTGACGATTCCGGGTGGGACTACAATTACCTTGCCGTTGAGCGAAGCGCCGAGCAAGAGTATGAGGAAGTCACCGGAAATCAAGTTTATGGAGATGCAGCGCTCCAAGCTGACTTCGCCAAAATCATTGCTGCGGTGAAGGTTGTGGACAACAACGAACCGAACAGCATTGGTGGAGGTGGTACACCACGCCAACCTTTAGCACCACCAATTGGAAATTAGAAGTCGCCTACAGGCTATAAGCTTCTGGCTACAGGAGTGTAGTCCGCCTTTGCGGACTACGGAAAATGAATAGTTTCAGCCCACGCAGGTAAGCACGCGTAAGCACAACGCCCCACCCTTGGGGCGTGAGGGTGCAAAATATAAGGGACTTCCAGCGCCGAAAAGCGCTTGCAACAAAAGTCACCTTCTAGAGGTCATACCGTTTCACTTTTAAGTTGGTACAAATAGACCGCAGGGGGCACATCTTGCAGGGAGCAGGGGAAAAGAGAATGATTTGTATCACACATGAGCGTGAAATAGTATCAGTTTGTATTCCAGCCAACCTTGAAGCTTATCGCTTCAAGGTTAAGTGCCAGCACGGACACAGAACTATACAAGCTATACCCAAAGAAATTACCCCAAAGATTCTCCGGAATAACCATAAACCATACGGATATTTTTTTATCACCCAAAAAGCATCAAGGAGATATCTAGATTATGGTGAGGGTAATTCCATATCTTCTCCACAGACCAACCCTAGAATTAGGTGCGAGTCGTGAAGAAGTCAAACAAATGCAAAAAGTTCTCAATCAGCGATTTACTGAATTTGATACCGCATCGTCGTTTCCCCAAAATGTGGCGGAAACTGGCTACTTTAATCAAAACACTTTAGTTGCGGTTAAATACTTGCAATGCCTGACTTTTTTACCTATAGATGGCATTGTTGGACCAAAGACCTGGGCTTTTTTGTGCGAGGGTCCTGGTAGCTTGCCATGCTTACATGTTGGCACTGCTAGTTCGGTAGTTAAGGCTGTTCAGGAGGCACTAAGATACGCTGGTTACTACTTTGGTGCAGTCGATGGTGTCTTTCAACAAAAAACTGCTGCTGCTGTCAAACATTTTCAGATATCCTGCCAAATGACCGCCGATGGTGTGATTAATCCTCAAACCTGGAAGGCGTTAATTAAGTTAGATGCTCATGCAAAATACTGTTACGTTAACATGATTGACAACTGTTATGAAAAGCACGAGGATTGGGACGGAAGTTTTTCTTATCTCAATTGGCATAACTAATATGCACGCGAGTGTAATGAGTGTAAATAAGTCGGTGGAGTAATAGCTGGTTGCAGACGAGAATCAGCGATCGCTTCACCAGCAACTAATTGTAATGGCACAACACCCGCCCACACTGGTAAATCGTAGTCTGCTTCATCATCTAATGGCGCATCAGTCCGCCTCTGCGGTCACTACGAATACCATTTGATTGCTTTGGGAGAAATTAAGACTGGAGTAAACTGGTTTACCTGCTGGTGAAGCGTTGAGAATTACTTGGGTGCAGGCGATCGCCTTCAAATACTCTACTGCTATGCTAGTTAATCGTTTGGCTATGCCTTGTCTGCGGTAAGATGGTTCGACGTAAACAGTTGGTATCGGGATCATGTCTGCTGCTTGTCAGTATCTCACACCACATCGCACAGGTGAATTTATCTTTGGCTATGGTGAACTTACAGAACACCAGTTAGTCGAAGGAATTCGCAAACTAGCTGAGATAACTTCGTAGTGCGGACAACCCTTAAACCCGAAGCAATAAAAACTATGAAAAACTTGGCAATCCTCAATAGAGATGTCCAAAAAAGACGTAGAGACGTAGCGGTTATTGCGTCTCTACAAGGGTTTCGGGCAAACCATAATAAAAGAGCGGTCGATATCTAATACGATCATGCTATGATTTTTTAAGGCTTCTTAGGCACATTTGGTGCTTGGATTGTACAGGGTTTAATTTGGCAATTTTGCTCGTAAAGCTTTTGAACATAGGATTCTTGCCAACTCAAAGGAACTTCCAGTAATGTGATTGATCCTGTAATTCCTTGCCCGATAAACAGTAAAAAAGCGATAGAATTTAAAGCAATGTGAACTTTACGCCAGCGATTTGTTTTATCTTTATAGATATCTGGCAAAATTGCGAGAGAAAAAATCATCAGCAAAGCGACAGCAATACCGTAATAGTAGTGAGAAAAATACCATTGGTTAGTTTGACGATAGATACCATCTTGACAACCAAGTATCACTATAGCTATCCCACTCAGGGTAGCAAAAATCCCCCGCCACATCTTATCGCTTGCTTTATAAAGTAGAGTCAATGAAGCGATCGCTGCGACAAAAAACAAGGTAATTAAAATGACTTTAAATGGTGTTTTTGTCCAAACTTGTTGTTGTAAAATGTTCCCAAATATAGTGAAAGCTAACGCGATTAAAACAATCCCGACAACCGATGCTGTTAGCCAGCGTCCTAACTTAACATGTTCCTGTCCGACAACTGGGGGAATTTTACTCTTCCCGTCTGTTGCAGTTTGCAAGCGTCGCTGACGAACTTGCAAAGCACGATTGACGACGATACCGATTAAAGGATAAACAACAATTACAGCGATCGCTGGATGCAACAGCAAAAGCACATCTCTTAATTCCATATCAGACCTCTAAAAGACTACGGTACTTTTGGGAAATCACCACTAAACAAAGTAAATTAATTACAATGTAAAGACGTTCCGGACCGAACGTCTCTACGACGGTAGATAGGTTTTTATTACTGTTAATTAAACAGACATGATCTCAAACCAAACCCTTCCTTCTTCTGAATTTATCTGGAAATAAAACTTAGCTTCTACTCAGCATTTTCTCATCTTAAGTGTGCGATCGCAACTCGCATCAGCCTTTGACAACTGCGATCGCACTTGTATTAGCTTTGCGAGCAAATAACACCCTTGGTTTGAACAAAATTTTAAATAGCAACCATAAAGATTGTAACTCTCCGGGTGCCAATGAGCGCCGCCACTGACCAGGACGACAGAACAGCATTTTTACTAAGGAACGATGCTGAGTCAGGTTTACCTCTTCAAACATAACTCGAACTGTGGGAAATTCTTCTTGAATTTCGGTTTGCGTAACAATACCTTGCAAGGTTAATTTTCCCTCCATAATTTCCAAAGTTACAGGTAAAATTTCTCCTGGCTTAATTTCCGGCAAACTCGCTTGCGTTAAGGCAATTTCCGCTCCTATTTCGGAAATCTTTGTGGTTATTCCATACAGGGAAGTATTTTCTCCAGTGTTATTTTTTATATCTAACCGCACGGTGCGTCGCAAATCAAACCAAGCGTAGGGATCAGTTTTGGGAATATCCAGCAAGACCAACAAGGCAATAGCAAGGACAATTAGATTGTAAATGCTCCACAACCAACCTAAACCGAGTCCCTTAACTTGTTGGGCAGCTTCTAATGGCATTGTCTGCCAAGCACCTTTGAGGAGAAACATCCCCAAGTTGCGCCATAAGCTGACTGCCGTGCCAACAAATAATATAATCAAAGGTAAGGCTAGTTTCCAGTTGAAAGAAAAGCGATCGCTTGCAGTTCCTTTTGGTGTCACCTTAAAACCGCGAGAAAACGGATTTAGCATAACTTGAATTACCGTAAATGCAATGGGAAATGCCAGTACAGCTGAGTAGATATTTGACAATAATGCCGAACTGCTGCGGTAATTTAGCCAGGAAAATACTGAGAATTGCACCACATAATAGGGCAAGAAGTAATACAGCATTTCTGAGGGATTTGCTCTAATCGGGATCGCTCCGAAAAACGAATAAACTAAAGGTGCAATCAAAAAACCCACAAGGGAAATACTAGAAAACCAGTGTAGCAATCCGCTGAAGTGCGCTAGTCGTTGCCAAGGTCGCAATCCGCGAATGGTGAGAGGATTCGCTTCAATGAAAAATGCTTGGAGTGTACCTTGTGCCCAACGCAGACGTTGAGTTGCTTGATCTGCCATGTTATCAGCTGCCAAACCTGCGCTCAATTTTTCATCTAAGTAAACTAAGCGATAGCCTTGTGCCGAAAGTCGAATGCCGGTGAAGTAATCTTCGCTGAGAGAGTCGGTAACAAAACCGCCAACTGTTTTTAATGCACTTCGTCTTACCACAAATGAAGTACCAGCGCAAGTTACACTGCCTGCGCTATCGCGAAGCGGTTGAATTTGGCGGTAAAATACTTCTTCTTCTGGTATGAGAATGTTCTCTAACCCCAGATTTTGGGCAATGGGATCGAAGTTGTAGAAGCTTTGCGGAGTTTGCACCAAGCCAATTTGTTCATCTTGGAAAAAGCCCGCTGTGCGGGTGAGAAAATTTTCCGTGGGGACAAAATCAGCATCAAAAACGACAATTAAATCTCCATCAGTACGAGCGATCGCATGATTCAAATTTCCCGCTTTGGCGTGACGATTATCAGGACGGGTCATGTACTCACAACCCAATTCTAAAGCCAGGGCTTGCACTTCTGGACGTTTGGTATCATCTAACAAATAAACTTTTTTCTTCGGGTAGTCGAGAGCTTGACAACCGATGATTGTTCGTTGCAATATAAATAATGGCTCATTGTAAGTTGGTACGAAAATATCTACACTGGGCGTGAAAGTGCCTTCAATTACAGCAACTGCTTTTTCGTTTGCTTCCCAAGGACGCTCTTTGTGCTTCAGCATCAAAAAAATCTGAATCAAATTACTAGTGAGCATCAGCATTTCTAAGAAAAACAAAGCCAAACTGAAGGTACCATTTAGGGGGTTGCTCAGGTTGAGAGTGGAAAGCGATCGCCAAACAAGATATCGTATAGTCAACACCAACAGAATTCCCGCGACTAGAAATCGCGAGCGAGGGCGAGGTACTGGGGAAATTTTCATAATTACTAACGCGATCGCTAGTAAAATAATAGTGGGGGCAACCAGATACTTTCCTGCTACCATCGGTGCTTCCAGCCACATTGGTGGTGAAGTTTGCAGGTCGTTAATTTTTGCAAAAATACGACTGATATCGCCTTCCCCTGCAAACCATGCTACTGCTATTGCAGCAGATATAGCGATCGCACCAAGCATTACTAAAGATGCCCATTGGGGACGAACCACTGGTTTGGGAATTCTATCCAAATGTTTAGCACTAATTTTGGATGTTTTCATAATTTATTAATTTTGGCGATGGAGCCTGTTAAAAATTAGTTAATTCTTAGTTTAAATGTTACACCATTGATAATAAAAGCAGTCAGAAGTCAAGAAAACTCCACTCATGAAGGATATTTCAACAAAGTATTTATTAGACAACCTATTTG
>CASBQC010000197.1 GCA_949127805.1 Nostocales cyanobacterium PMM_0081 | reverse complement strand
GTATATAATAAAGACCTATACGAATTTCTGGTATTCGTTCAGGAGAATTGCCGTCAAAATCGTTGTCGGCAGATTGTCAGTATTTCGCTGGAAATTGACTATGTTGATCCTTTGATAGTACTTGAACAACTTAATCAAGCAAATGAAATAAATTTTTACTTTGAGAACAGAGGCAAAAAAGAAGCGATCGCTGCCATTGATGCTGTCACCAAATTAGAAATTGCTGGCAAAGAACGTTTCATTATAGCTGAAGATTTTATCAGAGATTGTCTCAAAAATATAATTAATTTTGGTAGTACAAATTTACCTTTTTCTCGCGCTCACTTTTTTTGTTGCTTCAGTTTTTTTGATAAAAATGCCCAAGTTGATTATCCATTTCCTGCGGCAACCATTTTTCTGCCCCGTTGGCAAGTAGCTGTGAAAAATGAACGCTGTATATTAGTTGCTAATACAATCATCAATGCCAGCGTAAATATTCAAAAATTATTACATAATCTCTGTCAACAAGTAGAAAAAATTCAATCTTTAGAAGCAAATGCGATAAATATTGATTATTCTCGACGTAAATACAGTAAAAAAACTCTACCCAACCCTGATAAATTTAAACTTTCAGTTTTATCTGCATTGTCGCAAATCCGCTCTAATCACTTGAGTAAAGTTGTTTTAGCGGATGTGCTAGATGTCAAGTCAAGTCATGAATTTAATTTAGTTCAATCGTTAAACAATCTTCGACAATTACATCCAAATTGTTATGTGTTTTCTACAAGTAACGGGAAAGGACAAAACTTTATTGGTGCAAGTCCAGAACGGTTAATTAGTATCCACAAACAACAGTTAATTACTGATGCTTTAGCGGGTTCTGCACCCAGAGGTAAAACAGCAACTGAAGATGCAGCAAACGCCGATCGCCTGCTAAATAACGAAAAAGAAAGGCACGAACATTCGCTAGTAATTGATTTTATCACCCAGCGCCTATCTGAACTAGGTTTGTTACCGCAAATGTTATCACCGCGTCTGCGACAATTGTCTAACATTCAGCATTTATGGACACCAATCAGCGCGATAGTTCCGAAGAGCGTACACCCGTTAAAAATAGTCGCTCAATTGCATCCTACACCAGCCGTTGCCGGTGCAGCTAGAGATGTTGCTTGTGCAGAAATTCGCCGTCACGAAAGCTTTGAGAGGGGTTTGTATGCGGCGCCACTGGGTTGGGTTGATTCTGACGGTAACTGTGAGTTTATTGTCGGGATTCGTTCAGCATTAATTGATGGCGATCGCGCTAGACTTTACGCAGGTGCAGGCATCGTTGCAGGTTCCGATCCCGACAAAGAATTAGCAGAAATTCAACTTAAATTACAGGCTTTATTAAAAGCATTAGTTTAAACAATCTCTCTGGTGAAGTACTTAATAAAAACGCCACAACCGTCGTAGAGACGTTCCGTCGGAACGTCTTTACAATGGGTGTGATTCTAAGGACATGATATTACAGCAAATCCCTATGAATAAAGGATTTAGCATTCTTCCCAGTGTAAGTAGTTACAACATGACCATCGCCAATCATTTGATATTTGTATGTTACCAAACCTTCTAAACCGACGGGACCGCGAGGGGGCATTTGTTGAGTACTAATTCCCACTTCTGCACCGAAACCGTAGCGGAAACCATCAGCAAAGCGAGTAGAACAGTTGTGGTAAACTCCAGCTGCATTCACCAGCGCTAAGAAAGTTTCCGCAGCTTCTGAATCTTCAGTAATAATTGCTTCCGTATGACGAGAACCATAATCGTTAATATGTGCGATCGCTTCTTCTAAAGAATCCACAATCTTAATTGACAAAATCAAATCACTGTATTCAGTTTCCCAATCTTCTTCTGTTGCAGCTACAATATTAGGCAAAATTTTGCGGCTGCGTTCATCTCCTCTTAATTCCACAGTTACTTTTTGTAAAGCATCAGCAACTTTTGGTAAAAATGTTGTAGCAATATCCGAGTGAATTAACAAAGTTTCAATTGCATTACAAGCAGCCGGATATTGAGTTTTAGAATCAATTGTAATCGTTACAGCTTTGGCAATATCAGCGGCTTTATCTACATAAACATGACAAATTCCATCAGCGTGACCTAATACAGGAATGCGGGTATTTTCCTGCACAAATCGGACAAAAGAATTAGAACCTCTAGGAATAATTAAATCCACATATTTATCTAACTTCAAAAGTTCTAAAGTTTCTTCTCTCGTTGTCAACAATTGTACCGCATCGGGGTTAACTGCCGTTTGAGATAATCCTTGTTTAATGGCTTTAACTATCGCTTCGCAAGAACGAATCGCTTCTTTTCCACCTTTGAGAATAACACCATTACCTGACTTAATAGCAAGAGTTGCAATTTGAATTGCCGCTTCTGGACGCGCTTCAAAAATAACACCTAAAACGCCTAAAGGACAAGTAATTCGCTTGAGAATTAAGTTAGTATCAATTTCGCGGTGAATCTGCACTGCACCGACTGGATCAACTAGTTTCCCGACATCTCGTACCCCAGCGATCGCATCCCTTAACTTATGTTCATCCAATTGCAAGCGCTTATAAAGCGGTTTGGCAATTCCTTCACCCGCTGCCGCTTCACAATCTGTAATATTTGCTTGTAAAATTTCATCTTTCGCCAATTCTAAAGCAATAGCGATCGCTTCAAGAGCTTGATTTTTCACTTCACTAGAGAGAACTGCCAATTTCCTGGCAGCAAGTCGGGTTTTTTGAGCGATCGTAATTAAATCCGAGGTATCAACTTGGGAAATACTCATAGCACAAAACTCTTTGCATTTACCCAATTTTATCAACATTTGCACTTCTTAGTAGTAAGCGGCTCCAGTCCTTAAAAGTATTGATATGAGCGGTAAACCGCTGACTACGAACCAGGACAGTATTTAATTTTTAGCATATTTAGTAAATGTATAGCTTTGACCGGGCTGTATAATGGGTGGACGACTCATCTACTTTTATTTATTAGTAAAGGCTATACATTTAATTAGAGTTTTAGACACAACTACTGATGCTAACAATAATATTATAAAGGACGCGGTGAGGCGGATGATAAATCCTTTGTTCCGCGTCCTTAAATAACTATTTCCGCCAAGTGAAATGACTGCATTTTAGTATCAGTCATAAAACTTAGAAGCGGAAACCAACACCAGTTTGCAAGCTTACAGCACCAGCATTGCTGTCTTTGTAAGCGTCAATACCCCATTTAGCATCACCATACAAAACGGTGTTTCTAGCAATTTCTGATTCAGCACCAAGGGTTACTACAGGTGTATTTTTGTTTCCCAATTGGGTGGCTTTACCTTCATCGGTGACAAACGAGTAACCACCACCAACGTAAACGTTAGTATTTTTAGCGATCGCTGCATCGTAAGTTACTAAAGGCATAAATGCGGTAGCATCACCACCAAACAAAACAGCACCGCGAACTGAAACAGGTGCGTTAGGTATAGCAGCACGTCCTTGAATGTTTCCACCTAATAAAGCGGCATCATTTTGTCTTCCACCGTTGGTGACACCAGCAGAAACACCAGCACCGATGTAGCTACCCTTTAAACCGAGTGCTTCAGCGGTTTGAGGTGTTTGAGCGCTAGCAATTCCAGCACTAAAGATAACAGAAGCAACAGCAAGTACTGAGGTTGCGAATTTTGCGAGTTTCATAAGTTCTTCCTGACTAGAGATTAAGTGAAATCAATGTTCTCTAGTACTAGAATCTCTTTTTTTACGAAATGTAACCTCGCACTTTTGGATAGCCTGAGTGGGTTAAAATATTTCACCCGATTGGGTGAACACGCTGATAAATTTAAAGTTGTTGGTGAACCAGTTATATATGTAGGACTTACGCAAGCGTCACAGTATAAGGTCAACTGGCACATATATTTAAATTTGAGGTAAATGCTTGTAAGTATTGATTTATAAACGTTAAACCCAATCACTATTTCTTCAAAAAGCGCTGACGCAGACGAGAGACAAAAACATTCACCTCTGGTAATCTGATCCATGAGGCAATGACGCCAAAAATGGCAATTCCCACTAGACCAGATACACATAACTCAACTAACATCAGCAGCAAACCTTCTTTACCTAAATAGTGCTGAGAAAGCTCCAGAGTCGCAAAGCTGGCTATTCCACCCATGAAGCTAGCAGCAATTAAACCTAAAAACGGTAAACTCCACTCACGCAAAGGTAAACCATTTAACTTGCGATTTAATAAAAATAACAGCATTAATACTGAACTGCAATTTACAGTTACAGTTGCCAAAACTAAGCCGGGAGCACCAAAAGGTTTAATTAAAAGGTAATCAAATACAGCGTTAAAGAATATATTAATCATACTAATGCGAAAAGGTGTATCGCCATCGCCTAAGGCATAAAACACCCGCACCAGAACATCACGTGCTAAATAAACAAACATGCCTATTCCGTTGGCAATTAGCAGCGAAGACACCAGCGCTGAGTCTGTTCCTTTGAAAGCACCGTGTTCGTAAACTATGCGGACAATTGGCACAGAAAGCGTTATCATTAATGCACCCAAAGGCAGCATAGTGAAGGCTGAAAGCAGTAAACCTTGACGAATGCGTGATTTTAATTCATCCCAATTATTCGGGTCAGCAAGTCGGGCAAACATCGGCAATAAAGGAACCAAAATCATGTTAGAAATGATTCCTAAAGGAGTTTGCACTAGTAATGACGCATTATTTAAAGCAGCAGCAACCCCAATAGTGGGAATCAAAGAAGCAAAAAACAAATCTGTGTAGAGGTTGATTTGCAGCATCCCAGAGGAAAAGGTAGCAGGTCCCATAATTTTCAGAACATCTCTTACCCCAGGCTGATTAAAATCAAATCGCAAGCGCAATGTACCCAAACCAGACCGCGTTTGCACGATTACCTGCACCAACCATTGCAAAATTGCGCCGGCTAAAACTCCTCCTGCCAAAACAATTCCACCTAACTTGGCATATTCAAGACTGCTAATTTTTTCTTCACCGAGTTGCAGATAAAGGATGCTCAAACCTGCAATAACTGTAATGCTGGAAAATAACGGACTAATGGAAGGTAGCCAGAATTGATTTGCAGCGTTGAGAACTCCAAAGCCAATACCAATCAGTCCGGCTAAGACTGCGATTGGTGCCATTATCTGGAGTTGCAAAATAGCGATCGCTCTCACTAAATCTTTGTGTCCCAGTCTCAATCCAGGTGCAAAGATGTCAATCATCTGCGGCGCAAAAATTACCACAATCAACGCCACTATTAACAATATACCACCGATCAGCGTCGTTATCGTTTCCACTAAGGGAGCAGCTTCTTCTTTCTTGCGTTTGGATAAGACGCTGACAACAGCACTATAAAATGGTCCGTTAATGCCCCCTAGCAATATCAACAGAAACCCAGGAATAGTATAAGCGTAGTTAAAAGCATCAGCAGCCGGTCCCAAACCAAAAGCCGCAGCGATCGCTTGCTGACGTACCAAACCAAAGACTTTACTAATTAACGTTGCAGCGGCAACAATGCCAGCTATTCCAGTAAGAGAACGAGATGTTTTTTCTTGTGCCACGAATTATTATTGACAACTCAAGCGATAAAAGTCAACAGTCAACAGTCAACAGTCGTAGAGACGTTCGGTCCGAAACGTCAATACAATTGTAAGTAATAAACCTGACATCATTGACCATTGACCATTGACCATTGACCTTTGACTATTGACTCTTGACTACCGACATCCCAAACTATCTCGTGTGGAAACACCTGTAACTGGATTGACGCCCGACGCGCGATCGCACAATAATGACACTTGATAGCGGTCAATCAAAGCATCGGTAAAATCAGCACCAGTGATATCCGCACCATAAAATCGGCTGCTTGTCAAGGTCGCTTGTGTAAAAATCGCATTTTTCAGGTTTGCACCATCCATAGTTACGCGGTCAACTAAAGCATCTGAAAGGTTTGCACCTTCTAAATTCGCTTTTAGTAAAACTCCCTTGGTGAGAATTGCATTAGTTAAATTGCTCCCTTGGAAATTTGCCCCGCGCATTTCTGCTGCCACAAAAGTTACACCCGTCAAATCAATGTTAGAAAAATCACGGTTTTCTAAACTCATATTGCTGTAGTTGATTGTATTTACTTGACCAAAAGCCGGATGCGGATTAAGTATTATCCATAATCCAGCTAGGAGCAAAATGGCAATCCAACTCAAAAAACGAAGTAAAATTTTTTTCATAAATTTGTCCAGAGTCAAAAGTCAAGAGTCAAGAGTCAAAAGTCCAAAGTTCATTAGACATCGACCGAATTTAATTATGCGTTACCCAAAACCCAAGAGACGTAGCAATGCTACGTCTCTACATCTTTTCCACGACGTTTGTCTATTGACCATTGACCATTGACCCTTGACCAAAAAAGGATGAAGTATGAAAAAATATGAGTCTTACTTTCTTTTCCTTCTTACTTTCATCCTTTATCCTTTACACTTCATACTTTAGCTGACTACTTCCAATCCTTACCAATACGAATTGTCAGGTCAGATTCGAGGTCGCCGGTAGAGGAGACATCGATATTACCTAAGCCTAAAATATTTTGTAGGTCAACTCCTGCTTGGTGGTTTCCTTTTTGGACAACAATCTGAGTTTGGCGCTGGGTATCGGGCCAATCAGCTGCTGTGTTAATTTTTGTAAAGCCTTTTTGTTTGAGATATTTGATAACTTTTTCAGTTAGCTGAGGTTGATTAGAAGCATTTTGAATAGTAATTTTGAGGTTCTGGACTGGTCGGACATCTGGCTTAACACCAGTCAGATTCACCCCAACATAATCATTCAATAATCTTTGTTGTCCGGTCATATCCAGCCAATAGCTATTTGGGTCTTGGCTTAAACGGCTGAAAATACCTGGCAACATCGTCATTTGGAAATTATCTCGCTCCACATTGACGGAGAAATTGACCAGTGCCATCATTTCTTCCATCTTCAAGTTGGTATCAAAATACTTCCGCATCATCCGGGTTAATTGCGGCAACCTGGGTAGTACAGTGGGGTTATTGAGACGATTGACCAATCCTGCCAACATTGCTTGCTGGCGCTGCACTCTTGGCAAATCTCCCATCCCTGGATCGCGGTATCGAATAAACTCTTCTGCTTGGTCGCCGTTGAGGGTTTGCCAGCCTCTAACTAAAGAAGCTTGTCCAGAGGAGTCTTGGTATTCCATCGAACTAGGAACGTAGACTTCTACACCACCTAATTGATCTACCAACTGGCGTAAGCCGCTAGTAGAGATGCGAATATAGCGATCGATAGGCGCATTATTCAAAGTACGACTAACTACCCGTGCTGCCAAGACTGGACCACCTTGAGCGTTAGCATCGGATACTTTGGTCAATCCCTTTTCGGGAATTGAGATCATCGTATCTCTGGGAATTGAAAGTACCCGAATCGATTTGTCGCTGGGGTTTAGGCGTACCAGGAGCATGGTATCGCTTTTGCCTGCAAAACTTTCTGGTGAACCATCTACAGTTCCTTGAATTGGTTCAATGCCCATGATTAAAATATTCATCGGGCGTGAAAGCTGGTATTGAGAGAGTCTGTCTGCCAACTCTCCCGGCATCGGCATTTTTTGCGGATCTTTACCGGCAAGAAGTTCTTCATCGGTTCGATCCAAATCGCTCCATAGTGGAGTCCACAGAGCCAATGTGGAAACGAGCAAACCAGATAAAACGATGCCTAAAACCGCTGTGAGTATCCACAACAACCAGCGAGGCATACTTAAACCCAAGCGATCGTAAAGCTCGTTGGGGATGGAACTCACCGATTCGACAACGGTACGGTTCGCTGTCGTTGGTTTTAGTTCGATTTCATCCTGTACATCAGGTTTAACCTGATTTCCTGACACTTCTACCTGATTTTCGGGTAGTTCTACTTGATTTTCTGAAAATTGAACTTGTTTTATCACGATTATCTCCCCACTCAACCACTCCCTAAACGTATGTTAATCCAAGGTACAAAACTTGCCAGTGCAAATCGTCACAGTACACTTGTAATGTTCGTCAGTAGATTTGTATGACATAATGAATACTCCATTTTTCCCTGTAATTCTTGCCGGTGGTAAAGGTGAGCGTTTTTGGCCCCTGAGTCGTGCTTTGCGACCCAAGCAATTTTTAAGTCTTGATGGTAGCTCTAGAAGTCTCCTACAAGGAACTGCCGATCGCCTGTTACAAATTGCTGGTGGTTGGCAGAATTTGTGGGTAATAACTTCTAGTCAGATAGCTGAAGGAGTCCGAGAACAACTTCCATTACTGCCATCTGAAAATTTACTTGTCGAGTCACAGGGAAGGGACACTGCCGCAGCTGTTGCTTGGGCAAGTTTGGAAATTAAAAAGCGTTACGGAGAAAACGCTATGATTGGCTTTTTCCCTGCCGATCACTGGATTGCTGACAAGCAGGCGTTTGCAGGTACTTTGAGTGCTGCAACTCAACTTGCGGCAAGCTATGAAGCGATTGTCACACTGGGGATCAAGCCTACTTTTGCATCAACTGGCTACGGCTACATTGAAGAAGGTGCTCATATTGGTAGCTTTGATGATTTGCCTTTCTTTCACGTTAATCGCTTTACTGAAAAACCAGACCGAGAAACCGCAGAAAAGTTTCTCAAGACGAAACGCTTTAGCTGGAATAGCGGTATGTTTATCTTTCGAGCAGGGGTTGTTCTCAAAGAACTGCACACCCACGCTCCAGAAATTATTGAACCGCTAGAACAACACGGTGCTGACATTTATCCGCAGTTGCCTAAAAAGAGTATAGACTATGCCCTAATGGAAAAAACAAGTATAGCCTATGTATTGCCAGTTGAATTTGGCTGGGATGATTTAGGCGATTGGAATGCGATCGAACGTTTACTTAAAAAAGAAGACAACCCAAACGTGGAACTAGCTACCCATGTGGGGCTAGATACCAAAGGTGCTGTTATTTACGCTAGTGATCCAGATGATGTAATTGTGACTATTGGTTTAGAGGATGTGGTGATTGTGCGCGATCGCAACGTCACCCTCATTGTCAAAAAAGACCGTACCCAGGAAATCAAGCAAATCCTCAAAACCTTACAGAGCGATTCCCGATTTACCGAACTCTTGTAAAAGTTAAAACCCTTGGCAGAGGCACAAAAGCTAGTCTTACCATTATAACTTGAATATCTGTTGTTTTATCTAACAGTTATGCAAGTCTATAGCTTTGAACCTCTAGCCAAGACAATGGCAATCAACTCAATTATTGCCTATAAAAATTATATTTCTCCTCACAAAGGATTTTCTTGTCCCCATCGTCTATTGCACGGAGGGGATTCCTGCTCAGATTACGTCAAAACAATGCTCACCAATCAAAGTTTGACAGAAGCTCTAAAATCGTCAATACAAAGATTGCAAAATTGTACTCAAGCTAGTATTACTCTCACCAGTAACGGCTTGGGATGCATTGTCATCCCCTGCTGCTTACCTCTTTAACTCTTGTTTTATTCTTCGCATCCTTCGTATCTTCGCGGTTCGTTAAAATCATGTTCCTCACTCAAACTGTTCCCCGTCAAAGAGATATCGTCGAAGTCCTATTCCGCAACGGCTGGGACTACATGCGAAAGCTACTCACCGGTGGGAAAGCCGATGATCCCCAGCTACCCCCGCCGGCGGTATTGAAAAACATCCTAGTAGATTTGGGACCAGTTTATGTTAAATTAGGTCAGCTACTTTCTACCCGTCCAGACTTACTTAGCGGTTCTTACATTGATGAATTATCAACGCTACAAGATGAAGTCCCAGCAGTTCCTTGGACAGATATAGAAGTACTAATTCGCCAGCAATTGAAACGCCCTTTAGAAGAAGTTTTCACCACAATTAATCCGGTAGCGGTGGCAGCGGGATCAATTGCTCAAACTCATCGAGCAACATTAGCAGATGGTCGAGAAGTAGCGCTAAAAGTGCAACGTCCGGGAATTGATCTGACTGTTGCTCAAGATATCGCCTTAATTCAAGGAATTGCTGATTTAGTTGCTCGAACTGAATTTGGGCAAAACTATGAAATTAAAGCGATCGCCGAAGAATTTACCAAAGCTTTAGAAGCTGAGTTAGATTTTAAGCGAGAAGCTGGTTACACCGACCAGCTACGACGCAATTTATCCCAAAGTCGTTGGTACGATCCCACTAAAATAGTAGTTGCCGAAATTAACTGGGATTTGACTACAGAAAAGTTAATGGTGATGGAGTGGCTGGACGGAGTACCGCTACTTTCGGCGAAATTTATCAGCGCTCAAAATGGTGGAGACCCCACAGAAGAACGCAACGCGATTACGACTTTGTTATTTCGCGTTTTCTTTCAGCAACTATATATAGATGGATTTTTTCACGCAGATCCCCATCCCGGAAATTTATTTTATTTGCGAGATGGTCGCGTCGCGCTTTTAGACTGTGGGATGGTAGGAAGACTCGATCCCCGCACTCAGCAAATATTAACAGAAATGTTGTTGGCGATCGTCGATTTAGATGCTCAAAGGTGCGCTCAGTTAACTTTGCAGCTAGCGGATTCGCGTCAACCAGTGATTTTAGCTCGTCTGGAAAATGACTATGACAGAATGTTGCGGAAGTATCACAACATGAATCTGTCAGAAATCAACTTCAGTCAAATAATTTATGAAGTTCTACAAGTCGCTCGCAACAATAAAATCCGTTTGCCGAGCAATATGGGTTTATATGCGAAAACTCTCGCTAATTTAGAGGGTGTAGCGCGGGGATTTAACCCAGAACTTAATTTTATTGATGAAATTAAGCCATTACTGACAGATTTGTTTAGACGGCAGTTGTTTGGTGATAGTCCCGTGCGATCGCTTTTAAGAACTGCGCTCGATCTCAAAAGTCTCTCGTTACAATCTCCCCGGCAAATTGAGTTACTTCTAGACCGAGTGACATCAGAAACTTTACAGTGGAATTTATCGCTACAAGGCTTAGATGGTTTGCGTCGCACTCTTGATGATGTCGCAAATCGGCTTTCTTTTAGCATTTTGGTTGGTTCACTAATTATGGGAGCCGCAATTATTTCTAGCAACCCCCGCTCAGATCAGTTATCGTTTTTGAACAACGTACTGTTTGCCGCTGCGAGTTTGTTAGGTTTGTGGTTAATTATTAGTATCTTGCGATCGGGTCGTTTACGCTGAAGCCTATAAATTAGGAGTTTTGAGTTAGGAGTTTGGAGTTTGGAGTTGTAGAGACGGGGACAGCGGAACGTCTGTACTAAAGTTAGGAGTTTGGAGTTAGGAGTTTGGAGTTAGGAGTTATACCATTTATCCATGAAAATGAAGCTCAAATTAGCCCACCTGCGTAAGCTTTGTAAGTGTAGCCCTAGGCTTCCAGCCTAAGGGCAATTAAGCTCATAGTTACTTCTGATTTTTTTATTTATCTGAGAATCGTCAGAAATTAGAGATGATGATTTTGGCGATCGCGTGCATCACCTAAAAGAAAATCTATGTCAATCATCGTTGCTGAAAAACTGAGCAAATTTTATCCGGTAGCGGTTAAGGAGTCAGGTATTAAAGGGACAATTACCCACTTTTTCCGCCGCACCTACCGACAAATTAAAGCAGTTCAAGATGTTTCCTTTGAAATCGCTCCTGGTGAAGTTGTCGGCTTTTTGGGACCTAATGGTGCTGGTAAAACCACTACACTAAAAATGCTCACAGGGCTAATTCATCCCTCTAGCGGAAATGTCAGAGTATCTGGACAAATTCCCTTTCGTCGTCAAGAGGCTTTTTTGCAAAAAATTACCTTGGTGATGGGACAAAAGCAGCAGTTGATTTGGGATTTACCAGCGCTGGATTCTTTAAAAATTAACGCAGCTGTTTACAACATCTCAGATAAAGAGTTCCAAAGACGAGTTGGAGAATTAACAGAAATGTTATCGCTGGAAGGTAAACTTACCCAAGCTGTGCGGAAGCTATCTTTAGGTGAGCGCATGAAAGCGGAACTTTTAGCGGCACTTTTGCACCGTCCCTCTGTGCTATTTCTCGATGAACCGACTTTGGGATTAGATGTAAATGCTCAAGTTGGGGTACGGAATTTTTTACGCGAGTACAATCAGCGATATCAAGCGACGGTGTTATTGACTAGCCATTACATGGCTGATATTACAGCTTTGTGTGAACGGGTGTTGTTAATTCACCAAGGAAAGTTGATGTATGACGGTAGCTTAAATCGACTGTTGGAACGCTTCGCTCCTTACCGAGAAGTTCATGTAGAGTTAGCTTATCCAGTACCGACAGAAAAACTGATGTCCTACGGTGATGTGAAGCTTTTAGAAGGGCATACACAACAACCGGATGGTAATCAAACATCGGTGTGTTTTGTGGTGCAGCAAGAGGCTCTCACCCGTACTGTGTCGCGAATTTTGGCAGAGTTGGCAGTAGTTGATTTAACTGTAACTGAACCACCTGTGGAAGAAGTAATTGGGCAAGTGTTTCAAGCAGGGGATTGGGTAATGGGTAATGGGTAATGGGGCATTGGGCAATGCCCCATTCCCAAGTTTAATTAGATGATGCTGCCTCTGCCATAGGAAAGATGATTTGCTCTAACGTTCGCAGCAATTCTTGCTCATTGTAAGGTTTAGAAAAGTAGGCTCGCGCACCCAATTGTAATGCCAGTTGCCTATGCTTATCGCTACTGCGAGATGTTAACATGGCGATCGGTATATCTTTAATATGATTATTTGATTTAACACGACCTAAAAAGCCGTAACCATCAACGCGCGGCATTTCGATATCACAAATCACCGCTTGAACTTGCAAGCCACTATTTAGTTTTTCCAAAGCATCTTGACCATCCTTTGCCTGTTCTACTTGATACCCTCCTTTTTCGAGAGTCAATGCCAAAAAGCGCCGGACATTTATTGAGTCATCTACGATTAAAATAGTGCCTTTTTGGTTATCAGGCTGCTGTAAAATTGGTTTCTCATCATTGGGGACGAGGAAGGCAGTTTTTAATTTTGCTGATGGCAATTTACTGGTTTGAGGTGTGCGTTGATTAGTGGCAATCCAATAGAGTAACTCGTTGGCGTTAACTAAAGCCACTACCCGACCATCACCGAGAATTGTACAGTTGCTGAAACCATTAGGCAGAGGTATATTTCCCTCAACTTGGCGGATGGCAACTTCTTGTTCACCCCAACAACGGTCTATTTGCACTGCTGCCGGCTGGTTGCTACCTTTGATGATTAATACATTGGCAGCATTAATCGCCGGAGCCGTTTCTAAATCTGGGCTATTATAACGGGGGCAATTAAATTCTAAGTGCTGTCCTAGCCGAATCAACGGCAGCATAGTTCCTTGCCAATTGATAACTTCGGTACCAGCCATTGGGAAAACTTGATCGTTTTGCAGTAAAAATATTTCCAAAACTACATCTGTAGGAAATGCCAATAGCATTCGATTGCTTTCTACCAGCAGTACTCGCGCTACAGAAAGTGTAAACGGCACTGACATGATGATAGTGGTTCCAACTCCGGGAACTGTATCAACTTTGACATCTCCCCGGATTTGTTTCAGGTTGCTGCGAACCACATCCATACCTACACCGCGACCAGATAATGTTGTAACTTGGTCGGAGGTGCTAAATCCTGGTTCAAATATTAGCGATAACAGTTCTTCGTCACTAGCTTGTGCTAAAAGAGTAGCATCTAAACCCATAGCTGTGGCGCGATCGCGGATTTTATCCAAGTCCATGCCACGACCATCATCACGCATAGTAATGATTGTACGATTACTGCGGTGGGAAGCTTTAATTTCAATTAATGCTTGTTCTGGTTTACCAGCAGCGCGACGGGTAGCTGCATCTTCGATGCCGTGATCGAAAGCATTTCTTAATAGATGCATTAAAGGATCGTTTAATGCTTCTAAAATGCTGCGTTCAATTAGAGTGTTGCCCCCTTCTATTTTCAACTGAACATTTTTGCCATATTCTACATTCATGTCGCGCAAAGCTCTGGGAAAGCGATCGATTAAATCTGATAACGGACGCATCCGTATTTGTGTGAGCTTTGTTTGTAAATGCTTTGATGTTTTGTTTAGCTTTCTGGCAAATTGATCTGTATCGTCAACACTCAGTTGAATATCAGTTGTGACTTCTTGTACTTGAACAATGGTTTCCATTACCTCCTGGGACAAGAGGCTTAATTCGTTATAGCGATCCATTTCTAAGGCATCAAATCCCCGATCTTGCTGGGGTGAATAATCGCTATCCTCAAATGCAAAGTTGTTTGAATTGCCGTTAAGAGGAAATGTTAGTGATGGTGAATTAGATTGCACCCCAGCATGAGTAGTAATTTTGTCGTATGCTGTGCGTAATTCCTGATTTTCTCGCTCGAGAACTTGTACTCGCTGTCCCAGATTACGTACTAGTTTGCGTAATCTTTCCATTTGCAAGTTCAGTCCATTGCGCTGGATAATTAGCTCCCCAAATAAATCATTAATTTGCTCAAGTTGTTTGCTGGGAACTCTAACTGTATTTTCATGAATTTCGCGGTCTTTGCCAACACCAATCGGCTCTGGTTTACGTTCAATAAATTTGTAGTCTGGGGTGGGAATTTCTCTAGAAACTACTACGCTTTGTAGCTCGTCAACAGTAGCACTTTCCTCGACAATTTCTGCCTCGAAAGATTCAAAACTTGCGGCAATTATTTCTGGATTTAGCCAAGTCTCTTCGGTGTCTTCTGTTTCTAAGACATTGGTTTCTAATATTTGAGCTTCTTGATTATGAGATAAGAGTGCATCGCTTGCGAGAAACTCAGCGATCGCTTCTTGTGCTTCTTTATCATGAGATTCTAGCCCATCGCTGGTAAAAAACTCCGCGATCGCATCTTCTGTGGATAGCAGATCGACATTCGCATAACTCTTAAGTGCGATCGTCTCAACTTCGATATCTGTAGGTAAACTATCTCGTTGATTTGTCAGCACCAAAGCTTGCGAGAGGCGCCATGCTTGCAATGCGTGCCGAGCAATTTGTTCAACTTCTGCATCGGTAACGGTAGCTGCGATGTGATGCGTTATCGACTCACAAAGCTGGGTAAAAGCTTGTAATTGCAACATTTCTCCCAAACCGCCCAATTCAGCCGCCATGATGGCAACTTCTTCTCGCAAGCAGGGTTGTTGACTATCTGCCAACACAGATTCTAGACGTTGCAAACAGCCATCTACTTCTGTTTCAAAAAGTAGAGGTATGATATCTTGCCCTTCGTCTGCGGAAAGTATGGTTGAAGCATCTTCTGGGGTGGGTTCACCCAGGCGATCGCGCAGTTCTTCAAAAACTGGATAACAAAAAGTTGCTAACCAATCATCTTCAACCACATTCCCTTCTGATAGCAATTCCACTATCTGACGCAGCCAATCTACGCCAGATAGCAGCAAGCTTTGTAATTGCGTGTCAATTTCTAAAGAGTTTTTTTGCGTCTTTAAAACTTTAAAAGAATCTTCCAAACGGTGAGCCAAATCACTTAGGGTACGAAACCCCATCATTCCCGCGCCACCTTTGATAGAATGAGCAGCTCTAAGTGCCCCATTAATTTTGTCTAATTCGATGCGGTTGGTTGCGTTGATTTCCAGCAATACCTCTTCTAAGGTATTGAGATAATCTGTTGCTTCTTCCAGAAACTGCATCTGAATTTCAAGTTCTTTATCCTTTGACATATGGTTAATGGCTAATGGCTAATGGCTGCTAATGGCTAATCGCTAATGGTTAATTGTAAAAAGTAATGAGCAATTAGCAATGAACAATTAGCAATTCGAGCGTTAATCGACCTTGAAAGTTTCAACAGTTTCTTGTAACTCTTGGGAAATCACCGCAGTTTGTTGCAAAGATTCAGAAACTTGCCGCGAAGAATAGCTAGTGCGCTCTGATATCTTGGCGATATCTCTCATCAAGTGGCTAACAGTTTGTGAGGTTTCTACCTGTGATGTGGTAGCGGTGGAAATAGACTGCACTAAAGAATCAATTTGGCGCGAAACATCCAAAATTTGACTCAAGCTGTGTTTAGCATCTTCTACAATTCGAGTTCCTTCGACAACTTGGGCAGTTCCTACTTCCATCGCTTGCACCACTTCGCTAGTTTCTCTTTGAATGTTCTCGACAATTTGTTCAATTTCTTTTGTCGCTGCTGCACTTCGGGCAGCTAATTCACCTACTTCTTCCGCAACTACAGCAAAACCTTGACCTTCTTCGCCGGCACGCGCTGCTTCTATACCGGCGTTGATGGCGAGTAAGTTGGTTTGCATGGCGATTTGATTAATCAAAGATACCACGCGGGAAATTTGTTGAGTAGACTCTCCCAGGCGCTTGACTTTTTTCGTCGTTTCCCCTACCGTTTCGCGCAAATGTAGGATATTTTGCACTGTCAGATCCATTGCTTTGCCGCTTTTTTTGGCGGTGTGCGAAGCATTTTGAGCAACCTTAGCAGCTTGTTGGGCGTTTTCGGCTACATATTGTATGGAATAGGTCATTTGATCAACAGCATCTAAGGTGCGGTTGATTTCTGAGGCTTGGATAATAGCATCTTCTGCCAGTTCGCGCATTGCTCCTTGGTTAGAACCGATGGCATTATTTACTTGATAAGCTGCAAGTTTTACTTGGGTAACAATCAACCGCAAATTTTCCACAATGGAGTTAAAGAAGTCGGCAACGGTGCCAATTTCCCCGGTGGTGACATCAGCCCGCACTGTCAAATCACCGCTGGCTGCACCTTCTACTTCCCCAAGTAGTTCGAGAAGTTGCATTTGCAAGGCTTCTTTTTGTTGCCGTTCATCTTCAGAACCTTGTTCTGCCTTGTTTCTTCGTTGTTCTAGTTCTTCTAAAAGTTTTGCTTGTTCTAGGGCATAGCCAACTTGACTGGCTATCTGCTTAAATAAATCAATTTCTGCTTGTTGCCAAAAACGAGGGCTATCGCATTGATGAGTAATCATTAAACCCACCAATTGCCCCTCTGTAATCATCGGTGCGATTAAACTTGCCTGGACGGAAAATTTTTCTAACATTTTGATGTAACACTTTGCATTTGTCAAGCTTGGTTCTTGATAAATGTTAGCGATCGCTCGCACTCTTCCATCTTTATAAGTTTCTACATGGCGATCGCGAAAACATGGATCGTCGAGTTGCACTCCCATCATTTTCGGATAACCCGCTGCAACCGATTCGGCTAGGACTATTCCCTGCCAAGTGCTGCGATCAAATTTATAGATAACTACGCGGTCAGTTCTCAAGCACGAGCGAACTTCTCTCACCGCTGTTTTAAAAATATCTTCGGTTTTGAGATTTCGGCGAATCCGCAAAGTAATTTCTGTAATTATTTTTGCTCGTTCTGCATCCAGTTCTTGTTCTTTTAACAACAACTGTAATTGCTCTGCCATCAAGTTAATATTTTCACCCAATTCGCCGAGTTCGTCTTCTGAGTCTATGTCTACACGCGTATTGAGTTCACCTTGTCCCAATTTTGCTATTGTCTGAGTCGCATTCAAAATTGGTTGTGTGGCACGTTTGGCTAACCAAGCTGCGAAGATCGTCGCCAACAATGTTGTGAATGCTGTCCCACCTAATATAGCCAGAAATAAGTTTTGTTGCGGCGCAAATGCCGTTGTTGTATCTGTAGCTAAAATTACTTGCCATTTTAAATCTGGCAAACCGTTGAGCTTTTCGGCAGCGTAGCTTACTAGCTGGTCTCGATTGTCAATTTGGTCAACTGTTTGGAATGTGCCTTCTTTTTTTGCCGCTTCTAGTTTAGCCAAGCCAGGAAAATCTTTTTTGGCTTCTCTACCTATTTGATTCCTTTCCGTTGCTAAGAAAAATTTCCCAGAGGCATCAATTAAATGATATTCTTGCCCTGGAATAGTGTAATTTTTGAGTACCTCGTCTAAATTTTTTACGGGCATCCGTGCTATGACGATGGCGATAGTTTCCCCGGTAAAAACATTCTTAACCGGTGCAACAGTAAAAATACTATTTAACTTTGTCGCATTAGATACTTGTGGTTGACTAATTATTGGGCGATCGCTTTTTAGTACAGCTTGAAAGTAATTGCGATCGCTATGATTGGTGAGTGGTTCTCCTTGGGATTGTAAAATCGGCTGACCATTTAAGTCAAACACACCAATGCTGTCATAGACTTTATAAGTCTCGATAATTTTATCTAATAGTGCTTGTTTATCTTGTTTACTTGTAACTGCCTTGACGCTGGAATTTGTCAAAATGGGCAGACTAGCCAGCACTTGAACATCGCTGTACCGTTCAATCATAAAACGGTTTACCTTGTCTGCTAACCCTTGGGCTTCAGCTTGTTGAATTTTAGAAATTCTGTGAGCGATGGAAAGGCTTGCAATGTGATAAGCTAAAGTACCAATACCTAATACTGGCAGCGTGCTCATAGCGATCGCCAAAACTGTAGCTTTGGTACGCAAATTGAGCCGTTTGAAAGCACCGAATACATTATTCAACCGAGAATTGGGATTGATTGGCGATCGCCCATCGCCCCTTAATTGTGTTATATTACCACCCGTTAACTTCTGCGATGAAACTTCAGATGAAGTAAATGATGTTCTTTTTTGAGCATCACTACTCTTAGCCGAATCAGTTTTATTAAACATAAATTAGTTTGCTTCAATAGGTTTATCTGAACACCAAAAATCCGTTCTGTTACTAGGACACCCTAATCATTACGAAGAGTCGAAGACTGGACAATTGCCTGTGCATCTAACACCAGCAAGATTTCTTTGTGTTGCACAAAGCATCCACGTAAATAGGGAACTAAACTAGATGCTACTTGTCCTACAGGAGAGTGGATTTCATCTGGCGTAAACTTGGTAGTACCTGTGATTTCTTGCACGACTAAACCTAAAAGCACTGATTCCACTCGAATTATTATCACATTGTATTGCCGTAATCTGTAATCTAGGCTTTCTAGATTCAGCATTTTTGACAGATCAACTGCCCAAACTATCCGACTGCGCCAATTCATCAATCCCAGTACGCAACCGGGCATACTGGGCATTGCAGCTACAGACTCAACAGAAACAACGATCGCTTCTTGCGTGTGCTTCATGGATAATACAGCAGCCGTCTGGCGATTTAATTGAAACCTAAGATAGCCATCTCCTAAGTTATTTGGAGTTAATGAGCCAGAAACTATAGTCTTTGAACTATTCATTGATTCAAATCGCTACTGATTTAATAGCACGCAAAAGTTGTTCGCGAGTATACGGTTTAGTTACATAGGCATCAGCACCTTGTCTCATTGCCCACAATCGATCAATTTCTTGATTTTTAGAACTGCAAATCACTATCGGTACTTTTTGAGTAGCGGGATTTCTTTTGAGAGAACGACACAACTCAAATCCGCTCATTCCCGGCATTACTACATCGGTAACAATTACATCTGGATGTTCTGATACAGCTTTTTCTAAAGCCTCTTTTGCACCACTTGCCTTTATCACGTTGTAACCACTCTCGTTGAGATAATGGCTCATTAGTTCCAATTCACTGGGGGAATCTTCAACAATCAGAATTGTGCCAAGCAAAGTTAGACTCACTCCTAAATCTCCTAAAAAAGTAATTTTAGACTATTAAAGTTACTTGTGATTATTTTTACTCCTTATTAAGTTAACTAATATGTTTAAACACCATTTTTAACAATTCCGGTTGAGTAAAAGGCTTAGTTAAATAGCCTGATGCTCTAACCATCTTTGCCTTAGCTCTATCTATAAATCCTGTTCTGCCCGTCACCATAATGATAGGTGTGTTTTTGAATGCTGAATGCCTCCGCAACAAAGAACATAACTCGTAGCCGTCTAAATTCGGCATTTCCACGTCTAATAAGATGAGATCGGGCTTGCTGCGAAGAATTTGCATCAACGCTTTCACCGGATCGTTAATCAGAACAACTGAAAATGTGGTCTCCTCCAAAAAGTTATTGATGGAATTTAAGACTGTTTGGCTATCATCAATGCAGGCAACTCGATACAGTTTTTTGCTCGCTGTTTGCCTTTGCATTCTGTTATTGCTACTATCTTCATTATCAAAATTGCTTTGATGAGGCAATGGTTGCCCAAGCTGCATTTGAGATAGCGTCTGAGATTCCGACACCATTTCTGCGTTTTCTACAGGCGATCGCACACCACCACCAGGTGCTGGAAGTGGTGACTGGGTATTTTGCCGACTTCTTAATTGCTTTTGACACTGTTCCACTAACAACCGCAAATCCAAGCAACAAAATTTTGGCAGCTGATTTAAGGTATTCTCAGCACTAAACTCATAACTTCCTTCTTTTAAGGTCAGAAATAACTCCACCACTTCTTTAGCCAAGTTCTCTATCAGCGTTCCTGCTTGGGAAGAAGTGATATGATTTTGATTAACTAACCAGCAAATAGCTTGATAGTCAGCATCTGATATCGGCTGATTTTCTCCCTTCGGTTCAAACATCAGCCGCATCTGCACAGCTGTTGCACTGTTGAGAGCGGTAATTTGCTGACTCAATTCTCGCAAGTGGTTATCCAGCCGCTCAAATAACTTATCTGAATAGGAGGCGTAATTAAGTTTACCGTCCTCTAGATAGATTGACCAAGAAACAGTCCCGGTAAATATCCGTAAGCACCCTGTAGCACGCCGACTGGTTAGTTGTGCTAACAGAGATAGCGGGTGTAGTTTCTGGGAAAACTTGTAGCTACCTATAGGAGTTGTACTCATTTTACTTTAACTAGGGATAATTTTGATACATTCAATATAAAATTGTACAGAGGTTTTTACAATTTTAATCAAATATCAGATATCATAACTG
>CASBQC010000196.1 GCA_949127805.1 Nostocales cyanobacterium PMM_0081 | reverse complement strand
ATTTAAAATCGGCAAATCCAAGCAGACTAATTATTTTTCTCGTCTTGAGTGTGCTAAGTGGAGACATAGAATAAATTTATACCTCATTTTAAAAAAATTGACAAAGTACAGACGATCGCGATCAGGGATGCTAAATGTAACGGATTGCAACGTATAATGAAAACGAGAAAACGGTTAAGAAATATTGAAAAGCAGTAAGGTTAAATGCGAGTAGCGATCGCTGGTGCGGGTTTAGCAGGGCTTTCCTGCGGGAAATATCTCACGGACGCAGGGCACACACCGATTGTTTTGGAAAGCCGAGACGTATTAGGTGGACTAGTAGCAGCGTGGAAAGATTCAGACGGCGACTGGTACGAAACCGGATTGCACGCTTTCTTTGGAGCATACCCGAATATGCTCCAGTTATTCAAAGAGCTACAAATTGAAGATCGGCTGCAATGGAAACAGCACACGCTAATTTTCAATCAGCCAGAAAAGCCGGGAACGCTTTCACGTTTTGATGTTCCGGATATTCCGGCACCTTTCAACGTGATAATGGCGATTCTTCGCAACAATGACATGCTGACTTGGGAGCAAAAAATTAAGTTCGCTATTGGGCTACTCCCAGCCGTGGTTCGCGGTCAGAAGTATGTTGAAGATATGGATAAGTACACACTTATCGAGTGGCTGAGACGGCAAGGTGTAGACGAACGGGTGAATAGTGATATTTTTATCGCTGCATCCAAAGCGCTGACCTTTATCAATCCGGATGAAGTTTCCGCCACAATTCTCTTAACAGCACTGAATCGCTTTCTCCAAGAACGATACGGCTCTAAAATTGCCTTCTTAGATGGTTCTCCTACCGAGCGATTGTGTCAACCGATAGTAGACCATATAACCGAAGGTGGTGGCGAAGTGCGGTTAAATGCGCCCCTCAAAGAGATTATGCTAAACGTTGATGGAAGCGTAAAAGCATTCTTAATTCGAGGTTTGAATGGCGCAGCAGATGAGATTATCACCGCTGACTTGTATGTTTCGGCAATGTCAGTGGATGTAATGAAAGTGATGTTACCAAAACCTTGGCAGGAAATAGAGTTTTTCCAAAAGCTCGAAGGTTTGTCAGGTGTGCCGGTAATTAACTTGCATCTGTGGTTTGACCGGAAATTGACAGATATAGACCACTTATTATTTTCGCGATCGCCTCTTCTCAGCGTTTATGCTGATATGAGCAACACCTGCCGCGAATACGCCAATAGCGATCGCTCAATGCTGGAATTAGTTTTAGCACCCGCGAAAGATTGGATCGACAAATCCGATGAGGAAATTGTCAACGCTTCCCTTGCCGAACTGGAAAAACTCTTTCCTGACGACTTAGGGGTAGATAATCCAGCAAAACTGCTGAAATATCATGTCGTCAAGACACCGCGATCGGTTTATACCGCCATACCTGGTCGCCAAGAATACCGCCCTACCCAAGTTACCCCGATAAGTAACTTCTATCTCGCAGGCAGTTACACTATGCAACGTTACTTAGGAAGTATGGAAGGTGCCGTGCTTTCTGGTAAGCTGACAGCGCAGGCGATTTCGGAAGTACACCCGGAGGTAAATTCCTCAAGCCTGCAAACGCCAACCCGACCGCCTGCAACGAATGCTGCAACTGCCTGATTCTAAAGCGCGCATGAAAACGCTGGTCTCTGTGGATGAGTCCTACAAACTTTGTCGCCAACTCATAGCAAAGTACTCCACGACTTTTTACCTTGGCACTTTGTTAGTGAGTAAGGAAAAGCGTCCCGCTATTTGGGCAATTTACGCTTGGTGTCGCCGAACAGACGAACTGGTGGATGGACCTGCATCCGCTATGACAACGCCGGAAACCCTAGACTTATGGGAACAGCAGCTAGAATCTCTTTTTAGCGGCTGCGCTCTGGAAAATTTCGATGTGGCTTTGGTAGATACCATCCAACGCTTCTCAATGGACATTCAACCCTTTCGGGATATGATTGCCGGTCAGGGCATGGACTTATACCGTAGCCGCTACGAAACATTTAAAGAGTTATACCTTTACTGTTACCGCGTAGCAGGCACCGTCGGTTTGATGTCAACGGCAGTGATGGGAGTTGATACAAACGCCAACACAGCGCCGTGGAATCGCCAAAAACCGACATACATTCCCACCGAAGAAGCGATCACTTTAGGAATTGCCCACCAACTCACCAACATCCTCCGGGATGTTGGTGAAGACGCAAGGCGAGGACGAATCTACATTCCCCAAGAAGACTTGGCGCGATTTGACTACACTGAACAAGATTTGTTTAAAGGTGTTGTAGATGAGCGCTGGCGATCTCTGATGCGTTTTCAAATTGCCAGGGCACGCCAATATTATATTAAAGCAGAAAAGGGAATATGTTACTTATCACCCGATGCCCGTTTGCCCGTGTGGGCATCTTTGATGCATTACAGTCGCATTTTGAGCGTTATTGAACGTAACGATTATGATGTGTTCAGTCAACGCGCCTACGTGGCTCAGTGGAAAAAGTTAAGCAGTTTGCCAGTAGCTTGGCTGCGATCGCAAGCCCTCTAACTTTAATCGAAAGTTGGTCGATAGTGGAAGCGTGGATAGTAGTTAGTCGTTAGTAGTTAATAGTATTTTTTGACCCCCAACCCCCAACAACCATCAACTATCCACGCTTCAACTATCCACTATCCACGCTTCCACCCTCTTAACCAAAAAATAACAAATCCCCCTTGACTCTCCCTTGAAAATCAGATACAATCACTATTTGTGAGCCTGGAGAGGTGGCTGAGTGGTCGAAAGCGGCAGATTGCTAATCTGTTGTACGGCAGGCAACTCCGTACCGAGGGTTCGAATCCCTCCCTCTCCGTTTTCCCAGTCTGAATTGAGGTTCGTAGTAGGCACTGAAGTGCCTAAGATAAGCGCTCTTTGCACTTACTACGAATCTCTATCAAAGCTGTAGAAATTATCCACCTAGAGACAGACACTTTTACCTCTAAAGGATGATGATATTATTTATCATCGTGAGTCCTGCAAGATAAAACTAAGCTGATAATCCAGTTAGAATATTGCTTTCAGGCTCCCACAAATTAGAGCTTGACTAAATAGCCAAATACTTTACTAAACTTTCTCATAATTAGTCATCAAGAGAAATTTGACACAGTTGTAGCTTTCTGATATTGTAGTGACAGTGCTGAAAACCAAAGCAAAAAATCATCTGGTTTGTAAACCACAGCTGATTCAAAACTAGCAAGCCTGTAAAAAGGTCGAACGGGAGACCACGATTCGTTAAATGTGCTGAAAATAATGGATGAACAATAGCTAAAAGCTTCAAAGAAAATGCTCGAAGTCAAAAAAATAGGCTCGGCTAGAGCCGAATTTACGCCTGTGGACAAGAAGGAGCCGACTCCCTTGGTTGAAGCAGGAAGCAGACCCTCTAAAGTTTTCTTTAGTTGAATGGCGAAGCTTAGATAAGTTTAGCCAAGTTTTGTATAGCAGTGAAAGTAATTTATGAAAAAAATCAATTCCGCCTTAGCTCTAAGTTTAGCTACTTTGTTATCTGGCTTTTTAGCGGCAGCTTGTACAAAAACCACTACAACTACTACTACCACGACTACCACAACAAGTGGTGCTACTACTGCCCCAGCCAGTTCAACTACCACAGCGAGTAATGCCAAAGGACTGAAAATTGGTTCGCTCTTACCCTCAACAGGCGATTTAGCTTCTATCGGTCAGCAAATGGTGGGTGCTGTTCCCTTACTTGTAGATACAGTTAATGCCTGTGGTGGTGTGAACGGTGAACAAATCACCCTCGTGCCCGTAGACGACCAAACCGACCCTAGAGCCGGTGCTGCGGGGATGACGAAATTGGCAACCGTAGATAGAGTTGGTGGTGTAGTCGGGTCTTTTGCCAGCAGCGTTTCTACAGCCGCAGTTTCCATCGCTACACCCAATAAAGTGATGTTGATTTCTCCAGGTAGTACCAGTCCGGTATTTACCGAAAAAGCAGGCAAAGGAGATTATAAAGGTTATTGGGCGCGTACTGCTCCCCCCGATACCTACCAAGCATTAGCCTTGGCTCAACTTGCGAATAAAAAAGGGTTCAAAAAAGTTTCCACAGTTGTGATTAACAACGACTACGGAGTAGGTTTTGAAAAAGCATTTGTCCAAGCTTTTGAAAAATTAGGTGGAACAATAGTTAACAAAAACAGCCCCACCCGTTACGACCCCAAAGCCACCACCTTTGATACCGAATCTCAAGCGGCTTTTGCCGGGAAACCGCAAGCAGTGCTGGTGGTAGCTTATGAAGAAACCGCTAGTTTGCTATTAAAATCTGCTTATCAGCAAGGTGTGGCTCAGGGAGTACAGATTATGCTGACAGATGGCACCAAGTCAGATACCTTCCCCAATAGAGTTGGGAAAGCTGGTGATGGTAAATATATAGTTAGTGGAGCGATCGGTACTGTACCTGGTTCCAATGGTAAAGGATTAGACGCTTTCACCAAGCTTTGGCAATCCAAAAAAGGATCTCCACCAGCACCATACACCGCTCACGCTTGGGACGCTGCCGCTTTGTTAGCATTGGCAGCACAATCCGCTAAAGATAATACAGGGGTTGGCATAGCCAGCAAAATCCGTGAAGTTGCCAATGGTCCTGGTACAGAAGTTGCTGATGTCTGCGAGGGACTGAAGTTACTTAAAGAAGGTAAGAAAATTAACTATCAGGGAGCCAGTGGGAACGTAGATATTGACCAAAATGGCGATGTGGTCGGTATTTACGATGTCTGGACAGTTGGCGACGACGGTAAAATCAAGACGATAGATAAAGTTAGCCCTAAGTAAAAAGTTAGGAGTTAGGAGTTAGGAGTTTAAAATTCCTAACTCTTAACTGTTAACTCCTAACTTTTAGAAGCGACCGAAGTTGTAGCCAACTCCAATCGACAATCCGATATCGGTTTGATCGAAAAATGCGGCATTCACAGCAGCATTTGCTGTAAATTGAGTATTGCCTAGAGGCACATCAACGCCACCAGATACTAAAAAGGCGACTTTAGTATCATCGCCAGTTTTAATCGCTGCACCAGCTCCGACATAAGGAGCGATCGGTAATGGTTCGGTAAATGGATCTGATGCCTGCTGGAAGGAAAAGTCGTAAGTAACGGGAATCAAAAAAGCAGTATTATCACCAATTACAGCCGACGGTCGCACGGATATAGTGTTTGACAATCCCACTTTGCTAATTACCATAAAATTGCCGTCGCCCAAAGATGAGTCACCACCACCTATACCAATGTTGGCAGCGATACCAACATAGCTTTTGCCACCACGAGTAGGTCTACCCGGATTAATATCCGCTTGTGCCACCTGAGCATTAGATTTAGGCACAGACGCTTGAAATTGCGCTTGTGGGTATTGAGCAATTAGTGCCGCAGATGAGGTTGACGTTGTTCCAGGAACAGGCGTGACTATTGGATTAACAGGATTAGCAGTTTCCTCTGTAGTGATGCCTGGGAACTGTTGCGAAGTTGGAGAATTTGATACCAAAACTGGATTAACTTCTGACATAGTAGAGAAGTTTTGGCTTTGAGTGTCTACCCCAGCACTCGTTTGGTCAACAGACACTTCAGTTGTGGATAGCTGAGTTAACTGTTGAACCGCTGGTACTGTCTGAGCAACAGCAGAGAAGCCGCTACCTAGAAGTGCCACAGTTACACTGGTCAGGCAAAAAACATGTTTACGAAGAAAAATATTACTCACATTCACTCCTCAAATAATATTTATTGCCAGAATAGATAACGGGTTTCGTTGTTTGCGTCAACTTTTGGCAATACTCAAAATTTAACACCAAAAAATCAATTCCTACATACTTAATTGGGTGGAAAGTACTTAATATCTGACACAAAAAAATAAAGTAATATATCCTGAATTTAACGGTTGACAAAAATTAACTATACTTATCCTTCCTATGAAAATGAAGAGTAGAGACGTTCCGCGCTCAGAAAGTCTCTAGGGCAGTTGGCAATGGTAAAAGCCCATTTTCATCTCTGGTGGCGGTGATTCCGCCATGATGTATGTCTCTGCATGAAGTGCTGAGTGCTGAGAAGGCTGTTGTTTTTGCCACGCACTGGCTCCCT
>CASBQC010000195.1 GCA_949127805.1 Nostocales cyanobacterium PMM_0081 | reverse complement strand
GTCCCCCTGCCCCCCTGCCCCCTTCTAGGGTGTAGGTGTCAAAAGTTGCAGAATTTGTTTATCATCCTCTTCATGGTGACAGCGATCGCGCTTTGCAGTTACTAAATTCGAGACTGTAGTTTTCGAGCGATCGGTTATGTTGCTATTATTTGGCAAAGTAGCTGTGGCAACGTTATTTGGTAAATTGCAAGAATTATTCCCTTGTCTATTTGGTTGCTGTTGAGCCGTAACCTGTTCAAATTGATATAAATTAACGTTGCTGATACTGACACCGCTATCAGACGGCTGTCTTGTGAAGACTTCAGTAACTGGTGATAGGGGTTGATCTGGAAATGAGGGATAAACTCCTGGATTTTCAAGCTGAGGAGATAGGGGTCTATCTACAATTGAGGAAGGAATAACTTGAATTGGCAGGGATCGATCAACAAATGAGGGAAGAGCAGTTGGAACCGGAGGAATAACGGCAACTGGTGGTAGCGGTCGATCAACAAATGAGGGAGGAGTAGTTGGACTCTCAATCGGAGGAGGACTACTTTGAATCTCAATCTTTGTAGGAGTGACGAAAACTACTGGCAGGGGTTGATCTGGAAGTGAGGGTAGGGGTTGATCTGGAAGTGAGGGTAGGGGTTGATCTGGAAGTGAAATTGGAGGTGTTGTAAATGGTGGTAGGGGTTGATCTGGAAGTGAGCCTGGAGCTGCTAGACCTGGATTTGGAAAATAGTCAGGTGGTAGTAGATCAGGCGATGGTATTATGCCTATAGATACTAACTCAGCATTAATCGTCGAGTCTTGACTGACAAAGGTTTGTAAAGAATTTGAATTTTTTACTAGTCCGAAATCGCCACTAGAAATAAATACTTCACCACCGCCGTTAGTACCCAAAGCGTTGATATTAGCATTAATTAGACTGACGCGATCGCCTTGGATATTCACACTTCCACCCCTAACACCAGAGACATCAACTTGGTTAGAAACAACCACAGTTCCTTCAAAGTTAGAAATTGGTAGACTTGAACCTGCTACTTTCACTTCTCCATCTTCAACCGTCGCATTCGTTACTTTGCTGATGCTGCCGACTGTCAGCAATTGCGGCAAAGAAAGCGGTGTAAAAGGCTCTTGATTAATTGCTGCTTTCGTCTCTACAGGCAAATCGTAACTTAGTAAACTTCCTGACTCACTAATGCGGACAAATCTTTCTCCAGGTACGGCGCTAATGGTAATATTTCCGTTATGTGCTGAAAGTGTACCTGTATTGATAACGCTTCCCCCCACCAAAGTTAAGCTCTGTCCTGATTCAACCGCGAGATTTCCCGCATTGAAAATTCCCCCTGATTGAGTAAATGCAAAGCCATTCGGATTTCCGATTAAACTAGCGTAATCATTTGTACCCAGCGCTTTGAACAATTTATCATCCAACCCAATACCATTAGCCGTAGTTGCGGTGAACGATCCAGGTAGACTTAAACTAGCACCTTGACCAAAGATAATTCCGGCAGGATTGATTAAATAGAGGTTAGAAATACCACCTGTAACTTTAATTTGCCCGTTAATTACCGAAGCATCTCCACCAGTCACCCGTCCCAAGATATTCTGAATTGATGGGTTAGATAGAAAGTTGGCAATTTGACCTTGATCGAGTCCGAATTTCTGAAAGCTGTGAAAAAGGTTTGCCCCGGCTTGAGTGCCGCCTGTAATGTTAAAGTTATTGCCAGTTTGATTAACAATTGTGTTGGCATCGTTGACAGCAGGTGTAATTTGAGCCTGTGCCGAAGTTTTCCATCCGTCTACAACAATAGACGTGGCAAACAAAAGACTTGTGACACCTACTAAACCCCCGAAAAAACCCACCCCGCACTGGAAAGCAAGCGGAGAGAAAGGTAGATTATTCTTAATAGGAGTTAGAAATAAGTTAGCAAAATTAGTAATTTTTGCTGTCATGCTTAAATATAATTACTTAAATGCCAACTCCATCATACATACGCTCAACACTTTTTGATGGGATTTTGTATTTAAGTAGTAATTACCTAAAAATTTATACTATTTGCCGGAAAAGGCACATTATAGGTTTCAAATTCTGTCACAGTATCAGTCCTGATGTACTGCAAGTCTTTGCTAGCTATAGTTAACGGTTAAGGCTCACAGTTAAAAGGAGGCAAGATGGAAAAACAATCAATCAACCCATCCCCAGCACTCGAAGAAATTCCCCCTGGCTATCTGAATATCATGGGTTATATTGATGAGTCAGAAGTCAACGGTCCTGGTTGTCGTGCTGTAGTGTGGCTGCAAGGTTGTTTGCGGGAGTGTCCAGGCTGCTTTAATGTTGAATCTTGGTCGTTTGAGATTAACCAATTAATTTCTATTGACAGCCTCGCTCAGAAAATCCTCAGTAATCCTCGCAACACAGGTGTAACATTTTCTGGCGGAGAACCTTTTTGGCAAGCACCTGCCCTAGCAAGTTTGGCTCGTCAGCTAAAAGCCGCAGGACTAAATGTGATGTCTTTTACAGGGTTTACTCTAGAGAAATTACAGTCAGAATCTGCACCAGCAGGGACAGAAGAATTGTTAAAACAGCTTGATATTCTGATTGATGGGGCTTTTGTCGAGTCAAAAGCAATTAATTCTCCTAACTCCCCAGTATCTTCTACCAACCAGCGGGTGCATGTGCTTAATCCAGCCTTCCAAGACCAGATTACCTGGGCAAGCGACCAAATAGAAATTCATGTCCTTAAAGATGGTAGCCGCATCATCACGGGTTATCGGGGTAGTTGGCTAGAACAATCTTAAACAGGAATGAGCGCAGTGTCACACGAAAACATAAATTAAGCTCGTAGTAAGCGCTTCAGCGCTTATTTTAAGCACTAAAGTGCTTACTACGTGTTCCAAACACGAAGTTCCGAGTTCTGAACACGAAGTTCCGAGTTCCGAACACGAAGTTCCGAGTTCTGAACACGAAGTTCCGAGTTCCGAACACGAATCATCGCAAAATTATGGAAAAACGAACCGCAGAGAACACAGAGTACACAGAGAAATAAGAGTTTGGGAGAGTTAACGTGTAAGTCCGATAAAGTTCTTTCTGCTTTCCCTTTTCCCCTTTCCCCCTCTTTTTCAAGTTTCTTGTGTTTGCTCTTGAATAACAGCACTCCAGTCGTCGTTTTTCACCGCAGCTTCAAGTTGAATTTGTCGCTTGGCATCACTCATATCGATATTCTCTAACTCTTTAGTCAAAGTGCTGTCAGCCATTGCTTTACGTAATTTCAGCTTTTTCTCCTCATAGGCATTACGTTCTGCTTCTGACATCGTTGCTTTGGCAACTTCCCCTACTGTACTAGCCCACATGCCGCTTTCGGAATCATTACCAGGTGGAATGCTGTCTAGTTCTTTGATCCAAGCATCCCGCATATCTTCCATTTCTTGCCGCTTGGGAAACTTGAAGTTTTGCACACGCACAAAAGCACACTTTTGGCTATTATTTTGGGCAAGATGACCGTTTAAAGAAAGCAAGACATTCCGGGAATAGCCGATGTACTGGGTGTTGCGTTCTGTGTCTAAAACGGCGTATACACCTGCGATTTTGGCATTTTGGGAAAGCGCACACCAAGCCTCAAGAGGCATGATATCAGCGTCGTTGTTTACTTCAGGTGTAAAAGTAACCTGGGTGGGAGCGTGTTCGTTGTCGTCAGAGTACAAAAAGTCATGCAAGCCACGGTGACTTACTGGTACACTTTGATGCTCAATGGGCAAGTTGTTGTCGGTTTCCATTGGGGCTGTTCTCCGTTAAATTAGTTAGCGATCGCCGTTCACCTAGGGTCTGGTAAGAGAAGGCTAATCGCTCCGTTTATCGCAAAGCTTGTAAATGCCTAACATTTACAATTGCATCAACCCATACCCCAAGGCAAGCGATAACTACTAAAGTATGAAGTGTAAAGGATAAAGGATGAAAGTAAGAAAGTTATTTCTCTTTTTTCATACTTCATCCTTTAGATGACAAATTTCCACTCCAAGGTTTTGATTGGTGCTGTTTTCAGCGCTTCTGTCAGTTCGTCATTACTGCTAAACTGCATTTGATTGAGATAGCAAGCTTCAACTCTGACAGTAAACTCTTCCTCTTCAAAAGCCCAAGGTTCTACAGTTACAGTACCATCGCTGCGTTCGGTAACATCGTAGCGTGTATTATGTAGATGAGAAGTAATTTCTAAAGCACGTTCGCCATCAGGTAATTCGTGTTTGCAGAGAATGAGTGACAAGCGATCGCACCATTCAAAAAAAGCATAAGCATCGGCGGCTTCATCTTTGGTAATATTTAATTCTTTGCGCCATTGCTTTTGATTTTCTAATTGCTCATCAAGAAAACTATCCAATTCTTTTGATTCACCGCGTTTTCCTTCATTGAGCAAGCTCATGTGCATAGAAATCAGCATCGCTACCCATCGTCCCCGATAGCGGGCATTTTCTGTATGCGATCGCAGCTTATTGATATCAGTTTTCTTTTCTAAAGTAAAATCCAGAGGTCCACCAGCTTCATTGAGGTGATTACCTTCCCACTCTTTTTCCAAATCATCGTGATGGGAAATTGCAGCGATCGTTTCCAGCCAGCGTATCGGACGATCCTTTGCATTCCAGTGTCCTGCCAATTCAGCAGCAAGCAAAGCATGTGCCCGATGGTAAATAATTTCCCATCCCTTCTCATGTTGATTCGCGATCATAAATCATCCTCATTAATCTAGAAATTTGTGTAAAATATCGTCCCAGCGACAATCAAAATCCCCATGTGAGATTAAAAATTAACAATAATGAGCGCAAAAACCAAGATCGCTCCTCTTATTCCTCTGTGTCCTCCGCGCTCTCTGCGGTTCGTTTTTTGGTCCTAAAAGCATAAGTCCTAATTAATCAGCTTCCTTATCTTGCACTCATCAAACGCAGAAAATCCATCCCCCAAAAGCACGAAAAAAAAACGCCCCTATGAATAGATTGACATCCAAAAATTCAATTATCCAACAGCGATTAACTCCCTATTTGTTTTTGCTACCCGCATTAATTATCTTAGGCTTAACCGTCTTTTATCCCGCACTGCAAGCGTTTTACCTCAGCTTTACCCGCTACGAATACGACATTACCCAGGCGCCGCAATGGGTAGGTTTTGCCAACTTTCAACGCTTATCCAAAGACCCAGTTTTCTGGCAAACTTTAGTTAATACACTGATTTATCTTGTCGGTGTAGTGCCTATTTTAGTCATTGCCCCCTTAATTTTGGCAATTTTAGTAAATCAGAAGCTACCGGGGATGAATTGGTTTCGAGCAGCTTACTACACACCAGTAGTAATTTCAATGGTAGTTGCAGGTATCGCCTTCAAATGGCTGTATGCCGAAAACGGCTTACTCAACCAATTACTAAAAGGCGTTTTTCCCGAAGGAATTCCCTGGTTAACTAGCCCCAAATTTGCCCTTTATAGTGTTATGGCAGTCACCGTCTGGAAAGGATTAGGCTATTACATGGTAATTTATTTAGCCGGCTTGCAATCAATTGGCGCCGATGTCTACGAAGCCGCAGCAATTGATGGTTCAGATGGAATTAGCAAACACTGGGATATTACCGTCCCTTTGATGAAGCCGTATTTAGCATTAGTAGCAGTAATTTCTGCCATTTCTGCTACCAAAGTATTTGAAGAAGTTTACATCATGACCCAAGGTGGACCGCGTAACAGTTCCAAAACAATAGTTTATTATCTTTATGAGCAAGCTTTCAACAACTTGGAAATTAGTTATGCTTGCACAATTGGACTAGTATTATTTTTAATAATTTTGGGCTTATCGATTGTGCGACTATTACTTAATGGTGTGAATTTATAAAAAAAGTAAGCAGATATATCTTATTGCTACTTATTGAGAATAAAATAAGAGTGGCTTTTACTTTATAATTGGAGAAGCAATGAAAGCAATTAAAGTGATGGCAACCATTGACGAGGAGGGACAGCTTACTTTAGATCGTCCCTTAATAATGGATAAGAACAGCCGCGTTGAAGTAATTGTCCTCATCCCAGAAGAAACAGAAATCGATGAAGATGATAAATCTAAAGAAGCGATTATAGAAGATTTTCGTCAAGCTTGGCATGAAGCAATGACTGGACAAACGATTCCTGTTGCTCAACTTTGGGAAGGAATTGAGGATGTCTGAGCAAGCATTTATTCAAGTTGAAGCCGCGCCAACCTTCAACCGAAATCTACGCACCCTCGCGAAGAAATATCGCAGTATTGGTAATGATATACAACCCATAATCGCACAACTTGAACGGGGAGAGTTACCTGGAGATCGGATATCTGGAATTGGTTATGAAGTGTTTAAGTTGCGAGTCCAAAATAGCGATATTCAAAAAGGTAAAAGTGGTGGCTACCGTCTTATTTATTACGTCAAAACAGCAACGGGAATCATTCTGCTGACTATTTATACTAAATCCGAACAAGCCGGTATCGCAGCAGATGACATAAGGAGCATTATTGCGGAGTATGAGCAGCCCAGTCAAAACTAATACTAGGAAATTAACGAGGATCTATAGCAGGTTTGTGTTCGACCAAACGAACTTGATTCTGCTTAATTACTACAGTAATCAGTGGTAGGGAACGTTGGGCTGGACCGTGAACGACTCGACCCTGAGAATCGTATTCAGACCCATGACAAGGACAAACAAAGCGATTTTTCTCAAGTTTCCACTCAACTGTACATCCTAAATGGGTGCAAATCGGACTGATACCATACTCAGCAATCTGTGGTCCGTCTTTAATGATGAGATAATCGACGCTACGGTCTGGCAATCCCTTGACGAAAATCGGAATTCCCGGTTTTGCGTTTGTTAACAGTGTACTAGTCTCGATTTGCTTGCCGTCTTGACCCAGTGCTACAGATCCTGGAAGATAATTTTCACAGCGCGAATTTTTTGGAAACAACGAGCAAAGAGTTTCAAGGTCTAACTCTCGACCTTGACTAACAGTTGGAAATAAATATCCGGCAGCTACTGATGCAACAGTACTCCCCATCATGTAGATGAAGAAATTCCGGCGCGTTTTTACCATAGCTGGAATTTTGTCATTACCAGAAGAACTTTCTTTCATGACTTGATTGACCAATAAAGGTCTATTATAGAACTTACGCACAGGCTTTTCCCACTTAGTAGGATTTCAAAGTCAAAGCCATATTGCTAAAGTTTTCTGCAAATACGTCGGCATTACCCCTCAAAAATTTAGAGCAAATTAAATCATGAAAAAGTCTCTGGCAGAAATAATTTTTTTCTCACGCAAAGACGTACCAGACGCAAAGAAGAAAATGTTACAGCTTTTCCCATCTTTCTCGTTAAATTAATCCCTAACTAAAACCGCTTTTCATACTCCAACACAGCATTAATGCCACATGTGTAAGTAGAAGAGTTGTCCCCATTGTTGCCATTTGTAGCAGAACAATTAGAGTTAGTGAATAAAGGTGCAGAACCACGCAGGCGCAAGTTATCATTTATTCGGTAGTTAACACCTAACTGTAAGGGGTCTTGAGCCGTCAAAATCTTGACACCGGAAACAGAAATCCTCGGAGTAATATCAACTCCAGCCTCTGCTCCCAATTCTAGACCGGAAGAAGTGCTTTTTACTGTGGAAATAGTTGGGAATAAACGGAATTCACTTAAACCAAATGCATTGCCAATCTGGCTAAAAGTTCCTTGAAGGTTGAGAGCAGAACCTGCTAAGTTAGCAAGTGCTAATGTACTGTCACCACTTGCCAATGTATTGACAAAGCTACCTCCAAGCAGGGAAACAATTTCTGTTTCGCTCCGTGAGGGAGTGCTTGTTAATTCTAAATTTTGGTTAAGTTGGCTAGCCAAACCTTCAACACGCGCTTCAACTCGAATAGTTCTGATCGGTTCAAAGTTCGGAACAATTGTATCGGGGGTGTTAATTTCAGACGATAGGGATGTAGTGGGAACTCGGTTCGGAATCGTATCCAACACTTTGGCAAATAGCCGAATATTTAATTCCGGGTCAAGTCCTCTTTCTGGGGTAAAAATTGCAGTCTGTTCGTAGCCACGGGCAAGATTAAACTGTGTAGTATACAAATTTACACCGCCATTCCGTAGGGTAATAGTTCCATCAGGTAACAAATTACCCAAAGCGCCGTTGATAATCAGTTTACCAGTAGCTCCAAAACTGATAAGAGGTGGACGAGTAACTTTTACGTTTTTGGCTAGCGAAATCTCTAAATTATTAAACTTAATGGTTCCCGTAGTCGCGTTATTCGGATTGTCTTTATTTTGCTTGAGGGCTTTAATTTGCTGTGGAACCCCTACATTATCAGTTTCCAGCTTTGTCGTGTTGGTAGATTCTGCCAACAATACTTGACCATTTGTCAACTGTACATTACCGCCAATTATCGGGCTAAGTGCAGCACCAGTAATTGTGACATCGCCGCTAGCACCACCTTGATACAATCCTTTGAGATTTAACGCCAACTGGTCAAGAGTAACCCTTAAAGGATTGTTTATTTGTACTTGCCGATTGTTGGAAATGGGAATCTCTCCTGCCGCTGCTATCTTACCCCGGTTATAATTACCCTGAAGATTTTCTACTGTGATAGTGTCAAAGTTAAAATTTACTGTTCCTTTGACATCTGTCAGTTGTTGTCCTGGTAGTAAAGCTTGAGCGGAAAAGATGCCATTGTCAATTGTGGCAATTCCCTTGACAACTGGATCTTTTCTAGTACCGCTGACTTTCAAATCTATTTCTCCCTGACCATTTTCTAAGGCAACTTGGTTAGTAAACAGATTTAATAACGCCAATCCTTCATTTTTTACCTTTACATCTAGCTGAATTTCATTGCTATCTGATGCCGCTGTCGCAAAGGGAAACTTGTAAGGAATGCTACCATTGATGTTGACAGGTTCTGGACCAGAAACCGTAACTCTACTGTCAAAGTTGAGCCGTCCGTTAGCATAAGCAAAGGTTGCAGCTGCTGATTCTACTGGCTTTTGATTGAGAGTTCCCTGAGTTACTTGCAATTCCCCTCTAGCTTGGGGGTTCTTAATACTGCCTGCTAAAGCTGCTGACGCATTCAGATTACCAGTAAAACCAACTGGCAGTTTGACAAAATTATTCAGTACTCCTACAGGGAAATTATTAACTCGCAATTGACCAGATTGTTCTTCACTACCGATCGCGTCTTCGCGTGCCAAAGGTATCGCACCTGTAAAAGCGATCAGTCTGTTTTGAGACTCCAGTCGTAAAGGTAACAATCTCAGAACGCCATTTTCCAAGCTACCTTCGGCAATTACTTTTTCGGCACTATAACAACGATCTATTTCTAAACATTGATTTTCTTGGTCTTTTCCACCCCAAACAAATTTTTCACCTTTCAAATCAAAGTTCACAGCCAATCCTTTTGCCGTACCTGTTTCCACAGCAACTTCACCATTCAAAGTGCCAGTTAAATCTGCCAATGCTGGCAAAATAGAAGCTTTCTGCTGTTCTTCTTTTTGTGCTAAAAGTGCATCAATTTCATAAAATCGCTGGAGTTGCGTAAATAAAGGCTGGTTTGGTAAACCTTGTGGGGTGGTGACTAAATCCGCAGCTTTGCCATAAGTTGGTGCCTCGGCACCAGTTTGGAAATCTTGAATTCCAAATAACTCTGCTACAACCAAGACATCTTGGATATTACCCTGGTTGATGTTAACTTTGGCTTGCAGTTGTGGAGTTTTGCCAGTTTGGTTAAAAGTGCCGCTGAAAGCGTAGCGACTGTTGCCTTTGGCGAATTCGCTATTTGTGAGTGTTGCTATACCGTTGTTGTAACTGAACTCAGCAAACAAGCGATCGCCTTCTATTCTGCCAATTTTTGGTTGATCAACATTAATATTACCCGTTGTCGCAAATGTTCGCTGATTAACCTCTAAATCTCCTGATATCAATCCAGCGATCGCACCTGCACCCAAGCGAATATTCGGTGGTGGATTTAATTTCAATACCTGCAAGGGGAAATTTTTGACTTGCACTGCCAAATTATCTCCTTGACTGCGACCAATTGCCGATGCTTGCTGCCACTGCACTACAAAGGATTCTGGACGATTATTTTCATTGAGGTTGAAAGCAATGCGATCTCTTATAAGAGGAGGGGGGGAGAGGGGGAGAG
>CASBQC010000194.1 GCA_949127805.1 Nostocales cyanobacterium PMM_0081 | reverse complement strand
GCCATTACTATACATAGCTTTTAAATTAATAGACAGTTATTTGCATATGTTTGTATTTTGTCAGAATTCACTCTTCTAAGTTAACTTCCATTTTTCCTATTTATTAAGATTAATTGTATTTATCAATACTTTTATCCCTTATAATACTTGATAAGTTTCGTCTTATGTAATTTATCGTTCAAACTAATCTCAACTCAAGGCAGAAAGAAATATTTAATGTCCGATCTAAAAAAAAATCAAATCATCTTCGCTTCCCCCCAAAAGCTATCTTCATATACTAAGTAAGGTGTAGGGCTTTTCCACCTATTGATAGATATTCAGCCCTTTCAGTATATGGGATGCTGTAATTCAGAGAAATATAACTGAAGTTGACACAGCCAAATTGGTGTATTCTGGGAAAATTTGATGCATTGGTTGCAGCGTCCCAGAAAGAAGACTCTGAAGACTTCGACCAAGAACGAAGGCATAGAAAAATAAACAGGTAGAGAAAAATATAGGAATATTTAAGGTTTAAGGATGATCCCCGAAAATATTTATATTTGTTAAGGTTGATAAAGTTTGAAAAATTGACAGATTTGCTAATAACCAAAAGAATGAGGAATATATGTGTTGTGAGTGTAATCATAAATTAGAAAGCGGAAATGAGAGTATTGAATATTGAATTATATCTAACAGGAAGTATGAAATGAAAGATACAGACTGAATGTCGCTTTCACTCTCGACATTAGCAGAAACCTATATTTTGCTATAAGACAGGTGCATTTGTTCTGATGGGAAAACTACCAAAGCTCAAGAGAAAGCAGCTGTCATTAAATTATGTACCAAACAAAGCAACAATCCCTTAAGGAAACTATGAATATTGCTGAATTGGGAACAATGGAAATACTAGTAGAAAATGCTGTTGAGAGTGAATTACCACTCGAAATAGAAGCAGTAGCAGATGAATATAGCGCGATCGCCGAAACTCTAGAAACAGATGAACGCGATGGCGATCAAATGGCGGCAGCGCGACCATCGGGATATAATAAAACCGAGCATGATGATGCTGTTGGCGCGTTTTTTAAAGAAATGGCGCGTTATCCTTTACTCAAAGCCGAAGAAGAAGTAGAATTAGCGCGGCGAGTGCGGTTTAATGAAGAAGTAAGGGAATTACAAGTTTCCTTGAGCGAAACATTGGGTGAACAAGCTAGTAAAGAAAAAGTCGCATCCGAACTAGGATTGACAGAAAAGCAACTAGAAAGTCGCTTGTATCAAGGTAGAGTAGCGAAGCGGAAAATGATTCGCTCAAATTTACGGTTGGTAGTATCAATTGCGAAACGATATCTCAATCGCGGAGTACCTTTTTTGGATTTAATTCAGGAAGGGGCAATGGGGTTAAATCGCGCTACAGAAAAATTCGATCCAGATAAGGGATATAAATTTTCAACATACGCTTATTGGTGGATTCGACAAGCAATTACGCGTGCGATCGCTAATGATGCACGGACAATTCGCTTACCAATCCATATTGTTGAAAAACTTAACAAACTTAAAAAAGCACAACGCGAACTCAAACAAAAGCTTTGTCGCAACCCAACAGAAGCGGAAATGGCAGAAGCTTTAGAAATACCTTTGCCACAACTACGCCAACTACAACAACTACGCCGTCAAGCACTTTCTCTCAACCACCGTGTCGGTAAAGAAGAAGACACGGAATTGATGGATTTGCTAGAAGACGAAGATAATCAATCTCCCGAAGCAAAAATGAATGAAAACATGATGCGTCAGGAGATTTGGGAAGTCTTGGGTGATGTGTTGACACCACGAGAAAAAGACGTGATTTCTCTTAGGTATGGTTTGACTACCAGCGAACCGTGTACCTTAGAAGAAGTAGGCAATATGTTTAATTTGTCTCGTGAACGAGTACGACAAATTCAAAGCAAAGCCATGCGAAAATTACGGCGTCCTCACATAGCTAAACGCTTGAAAGGTTGGTTGGTTTAATTGCTCAACGGTCAACGGTCAATGGTCAACAGTCAAGGGTCAATGGTCAATAGACATCTCCAGAAAAGACGTAGAGACGTAGCACTTGGTAGTCTCTACAAGGGTTTTGGGCAACGCATAATAAGCATAGCGGTCGATGGTTAATGGTCAAGGGTCATAAGACTATTGACTTTGGACTATTGACCATTGACTATTGACCATTGACTATTGACTTTGGACTATTGACCATTGACTATTGACTTTGGATTATTGACTAATGACTTTGGACTATTGACTAATGACTTTTGATAACGAGTTAATTTTGCGGTTTGCTGAACCAGCAGATTGCACTGTACTGTTTGAATTAATTCAGGCGTTGGCAGAGTATGAAAAATTATCTCATGCCGTCACTGGTAATGCTGAATCTCTCAAAGAGCATTTATTTGGCAGTAAGTATATTGAGGCGATTTTAGCAGAATATGCAGGACAAGCTGCCGGCTTTGCTCTGTTTTTTCATAATTATTCAACATTTCTCACCAAACCAGGAATTTATTTAGAAGATTTGTTTGTTTTACCGAAATATCGACGAAAAGGTATTGGGAAAGCTTTGTTGACAAAATTGGCTCAAATAGCTGTGGAAAGAAATTGTGGACGGTTAGAGTGGAGTGTTTTGGATTGGAACGAACCTGCGATCGCATTCTACCGCAGCATGGGAGCCTCTATTTTAGATGATTGGCGAATTTGTCGGGTTACAGAAGAAGGGTTGAATAAATTGGGTGGATAGTAGGAGAGGGGAGGAAGCGTGGTGTGGGGGAAGCGTGGTGTGGTTAGGATAATTCTTGACAACAACCAACCACTAACCATCAACAACGAACAACCAACCACCAACAAAACCGCGAACTATGACAGCCTGTCATTTGACTACAATAACCATCAAGCTCACAATTATGAAGGATATTGCACTAAACAGTCCTTTTTTTGCAGAGAGAACACGGGATGAAAAAGATTCTTTCGGTATTGTTGTTATGCGTAACAATCTTTACCTTTACCTTCAACAGTCCAGCTTTAGCAGATGCAGTCACTGGAAAGAAAATTTTTGCCGCTAATTGTGCCCAGTGTCATGCTGGTGGTAAAAACTTAGTTAATGCTCAAAAAACTCTGAAGAAAGAAGCTTTAGAGAAGTATGCCATGAATTCGGCAGAAGCGATTATTGCCCAAGTTACAAAGGGTAAAGGTGCTATGCCTGCTTTTAAAGGTCGTTTAAAACCGGCTCAAATTGAAGACGTAGCTGCTTACGTGTTCGATCAAGCTAACAATAAAAACTGGAAGAAGTAGAGACGCTCCGACGGAACGTCTGTACAGTACCGTAGAGACGTTCCGGTGGAACGTCTGTACAATAGTCAGAATGCAACGTTTGGGGATTTTGTTGCCATAGGTAGTTTTTGTTGTCACCTGTTTATGTTAAGAAATGTGGTGCGACAATACGGTTATTTATCCCACGCAAAGCGTAATTTGACATCCTGGATTCTGGCTCCTGAATCGGGAATCTTTTCTTGGTAAATATTCGTTACCTAGTACAGGTCGGCGGAAATAAAGCTACCATTCACTCATCAACGAAAGGCTTGTTTTATAAGCTTTTTTACTTTTGACTTTTGACTTCCGCGCAGCGGTACTAGTGTTGCATGTTTTGCACAAAAAATTAAATTGGGAGATTTGTTAATGAATCGCTGCTATCGATTCATTCTCAGTTTTGTGATGGCGATCGCTCTCAATTTTGTTACTTTCAGCGCTGAGGCAACACCGATTGCTAGCGACTTCTTGAAGTTAGGTGCAGACAAGATGCAACGCGGCAATTATCAAGAAGCAATTCTAGATTTAACTGAGGCGATTCAGCTTCAAAGTAATTTTGCCGCAGCTTATAGCGATCGCTGTCTTGCGTATCTTCAATTACAAGATTACCATAGTGCGATCGCAGATTGTACAAAAGCGATAAATTTTGCTCCTAAGAATGCTTTGAGATTTTATTTTAAACGCAAAGGGACGCAAAGGTAAACGCGAAGGTACGCGGAGTTCCTTTGCGTTCCTCTGCGCTTACCTCTGAGTTCCTTTGCGTTTCAATCTTCATCGCCACTCACCTTGTAAAGTGAAGGCAGACCAATAATAAGGATTTTTCAAAGTTTAATTTTCCCATAACTTCAATTGTGCGGCACGCAAAGCAACTGTAGGCGACTTGCCCTGTTTCAACATTTGGGTGTAAAATTCTTGCATCAATTCTGCCGTCCCCGCATCATCAACTTGCCAAAGAGACACGGCAACACGTTATGACCAGCATACATCAATCCTCCGCCAGTGACTAGTACGGGAAGTGTTTCTTTCTTTAGTACCAGCCGTGGATACACAAAGTAAATTTCTTTCACAGCCAGCGCTATTAACGTCTAAATAGCCTCCGAGAATATCAGTACGAAATGGATATAAATTCTGCAAGTAGATATCGTCATTGACTAGAACAGAAGTGCCATTTTGCTTGCCAGTTGCAGAAAGCATTTTCCACATACCAGTCTTTACCTTCGCTCTGTCGGGGCTACTAGCTGTGGATACACAAAGTAAATTTCCTTCACAGCCAGCGCTATTAGTGTCTAAATAGCCTCCGCTCCAGTTGTTATAACCATTTTGAACATAGTAAGTTTTTCCATAAACAATGGGAGAGGCAGTTTGAGCGTTTGCATTAGGAGTTAAAAACAACAATGTACTGACAAACAAAAGTGCTGCCAGAACAACTGAACTGAGTTTTTTCATGATTTTCTGTCTTGAAATTTGGTAAGTGATGAAAATTTCACCTGTCTAAGAAACAATGTCATATCGAAGAATTAATTGCAAGGACAGATAAGACAGTTAAGGGGTTTTTTAAAAAAGGTCGGGGATCTGACAGGCGATCGCGTTTTTAAATGCAGGGGGATGCATTGGCATAACATCGCTCTGCATTGGCATAACATCGCTCTGCATTGGCATAACATCGCTCTGCATTGGCATAACATCGCTCTGCATTGGCATTGCGATGTTATGCCAAATTTAATTTACGCTCGGATTAAGGAAATGTTCTACTTAGTCAGATTCCCAATAAATGCGAAGTCGGGAATCTGACAGGGAATCTCACAGGCGATCGCACGTCACGCTTTTTATGGCAAGATGGGGATATTGTCAATCTTCAATCAAATCCTGCGTTACGGCTGACGTTTTTTTTGGGAGGCTTTCTCCAGGGCTATTTCGTTCTAGACATAAACCACCCAGAACTAAAGTTCACAGGCTTTTAGCGCGCATTCCGTTAAAACTAATATCTTGCACTATTCTTAATTAGCGTCCAGACCCGCCCAGAGTTAAAACTCTATCTCTAATAGCTCAAGTCTACTTAAGTAGACTAAAACCTTTATCTAGTCGTATGAAGACGAGTTTAGCTATTAGCCTTAGAATTCATTCTAAGGCGGTTGTTGCGATTGATGCAAGATATCAGTTAAAACGGACTATAATCTTTTATCAGTCGTATGAAGACGAGTTTCGCTATTAGACTCAGAATTCATTCTGAGGTGATCTCGATGAGAATGAAATAGCCCTGGGCTTTCTCGACTTACTACAGATATAAAGTTGGGGAATAGCGTTCACCATAGTTAGCATACACAGAATATGGTGTATAGTGACTTCACTCTAGAGAAAGTCAAACAAAATCTTCAAATAAATACTATTGAATAAACTGATATTTTTGCTCACGTACCCGATGTAGAGTGCAGTCAGCTATTAAAAGAAATCCTGCAATATAATGTAGCGATCGCAATTGCTAGTAATAGTGAAAAAGCTCGCTCGGAAATGATTATTTCTCCAATTTTGCTGGAGTTGAGAAGACAGTTAAATGACCAGATAAATTTATTTTCTGGAGTAGAATTTAATGTTGATGCTGCCCAAGGGTTAAATGGTATCTGCGATTTTATTATTACCCGTTCTCCAGAAAAGTTAATTGTGACAGCACCAGTAATTATGATTGTAGAAGCAAAAAAAGAAAATATTCCTGCTGGGTTAGGACAATGTATCGCAGAAATGGTAGCAGCAAGAATACTTAACGAACGAGCAGGTAATGAAATAACAATCTACGGAACTGTCAATTTAATTCATAACTTATAATTAATAATTCATAATTGCAATCAGTGTTCGTAGAACCCACCACTGTCTTGTTGACCACTAAATTAAAAATTTAGTGGTAGCTCTGAACCCATTTAATGCGCGAATTATGAATTATGAAGAGCGTAATTATTTGGTCACCACTGGAAGTATTTGGCAATTTTTGAAGTTAGAAGGGCAAGTTGTGCAGATTGACTTGAGTGAGTATTACTTGAAAGATGTCAATAAAATTTTAGGAATTTTATCTAGTGCCGTAACCTGAAAAAGTCATCAGTGAGGCTGCACATAACGCCCTCAGGCTGGAAGCCTGGGGCTACACGTACAAAGCCCACCTGCGTGGGCTAATTTTATATCATGTTCATATGAAATTGGTATCAGAGATTCTTCTCCTGTCGGAGACGCTTCGCAAACACTACACTTGCGCTTCATACCCTGCACCGAGCGCTACGCAAACAGAATAAGAGTTTTTCGTCAAAATGCCTAATATCGTTTATTTATGAAGATGCGCCTTATTAGCCTGCGACGGCAGGCTTTGTCCGTATAGCCCTAGGCTTCCAGCCTGCGGGCGTATTTGAAGAAAAATCATCGGTTACACTTGCACCAGATTGTGGCATAATAAGCCGATCGCATACACTACCACTTTCCCTACCGTGCAATCAACGGATAATATCGATGATTTGGCTGCTGCCTTACAACAGCCAGCAGATTTGACTTTTGAACTGCCCGATCCGGAAGATGAAGAGATTCTAGAGTCAGATTTTTTAGAACAGCTAGATGTAGCTTGGCAGGTATGCGATCGCTTTGATTTGCAAACCGAAATTTGGCGTGGTCGAATTTTACGTGCAGTCCGTGACAGAGAAAAAAGAGGTGGTGAAGGACGCGGTACCGGCTTTCTCAGCTGGCTCAAGGAACGGGAAATCAGCAAAAGTCAAGCTTACGGTTGGATTCAACTGGCAAACAGTGCTGATACACTTCTCGAAGATGGCAAACTTCAGCCCAGCGCGATTAAAAACTTCAGCAAACGCGCTTTTGTGGAAACCTCGAAAGCAGCACCAGAAGTGCAACAAATGGTGAGTGAAGCTGCCGAAAAAGGCGATCGCATCACTCGACGCGAAGTTCGGCAAATCAACGACGAATGGACGGCGATGTCTTCTGATTTGTTACCGGAAGAAGTTAGGCAAAAAGCCGCAGATAATACCCTTCCTCCGCGCTATCTCGCGCCTCTAGTCAAGGAAATGGAAAAACTGCCCGAATCGCACCAAAAATCCCTACAAAGAGAAATATCCGCAAATCCTGATGTGGATACTGTCAAACAAGTCACCACAGAAGCGCGTAACTTAGCAAAATATCTCAAATCTGCGGCACAAGTTCAAGCGCTAGAGCAGGAACAAGTTGACATCGAAACTGCTTTAGAAGAAGCGCAAAGAGTCGGCTGTTTGAATATAGCTGCCGATTTAGTTAATCAATCATCGCAAATCGAACAAACGATCGCCAAACTATACATAACTTGGAAGCGCATCAACAACTTAGCCGATCGCTTGTATGTAGATACCGGTGCAAGTACACCAAACTTGCGATCGCTTCTCGATTGTTTAGAACCCTTCGGTGGTGAAGTCATGGAAATTAAACTTGGTGGGGCAATGGAGAAGACTATCCGCTTGCAAATTCAAGAGACGAATTAGACAACAACCAATCAAGAGTCAAACAAGAGGAAAGGGGGCAGGGGGGAAACAGGGTTTTCCGGTTTTTGCACAGATGTGGTAATCATAATAAATTACTCGTAGTAGGCAATGCGCGTGCCTAAAATAAGCGAAGACAGCGCTTACTACGAGTTTAATTTCAATACCGTTCAGTTAAGCCCCAAATCCTCGTAAAGACGTAGCAATGCTACGTCTCTACAAAAGACCATTTTTTAGCACAAATTCCTTAACTGAACGGTATTGGTTTATATTTATGTTTTTTGTGTGACAGCTACGTATACTGCATAAATCAAAGTTGGTTTCACCTATTAAATAATTAGAAGATCTATTTCGACCAAGTTGATTAGAGCAAATTCTGGTAAATTTGTGAATTCCTAATGAAAAAATTTAAAATTGTAACACTAGGAGCATCTGGTGCAGGTAAGACCGTATTTTTAGCCAGTTTGTTTAAGGCACTGTCAATTCAAAAAAACAACAGTTTCAAGTTAGAGGTTGAGAATCCAGAGCAAAGAAAATTACTGAACTCAATCTATACGCAAATAATTACTGGAGATACATGGCCCCCAGGAACCAAAAATGTTTCTGAATGGACTTTTAATTGTTGCGTTCAAACAGAAGAACTTGAAAACTACACTGCTTGCCAGTTCACATACTTTGACTACGCTGGAGGTCGTCTGACCGATGTAGATGAAGATAGAGATTTTGAGAAAGTAGTTAAGCAGGCTGATGCAATCTTGGGATTATTAGATGGTCAAAAAATTTCTGCTTGGCTCACTGGTAAAAATCAACCCTTAATTGATACATTCTTAAATACGGATTTACCAAGCATTCTCAAACGAATGGAGACATGTACAGTTCCAGTTCATTTTGTCATTAGTAAATGGGATCTTCTGGATCAAAACAAATTTTCCCTGTCTCAAGTATACGATCGCCTTCTCACCATTCCTAAGTTCGGACAATTGCTCCAAACTCAGAAAAATGCTGGTTCTCCAGTACGACTTATTCCAGTTAGTGCTGTTGGCTTGGAATTTGCAACTCAGCAGTCTGATGGGAGTATGAAAAGAAATCCTGGTGCAAGACCAATGCCTTTTTTGGTTGAAGTTCCTCTTGCATGTGTTTTGCCAGATAGATTGCGACAGATGTTTAATGAGAGTCAAGCAAAACAAAAGCAAGTTGAGGAACAAAACAAAAAACTAGGTGAAGGTAACAGCATTATTTTGGATGTCTTTCTTGGTTCCTTAGAGTTGCTAGGATTTGGTTTAGATGGAATTGGTGTATTACTAGAGTTAGTTGATGAAGCCGAAGACATAAAAGCAGCCAAGGTTGTCTTCAAGATTGCATCCTTTACTAATACTTTCCTTAAGAAAGGAATACAAGGATTCACAGAAAACACGGGAAAAGCCAACCGAAATAAGAGAGAAGAAACTCTCAAATCTGTTGAAGACGAGCAAACGGCTTTAAAACATGCACTGAATGTTTTTAAAGATTTTGAGGAAGATTTGTTAAATGTTTTTCCCGGTTCTAGATTGGTGTGACATAGGGTAGCTAGTACCGCTGCGCGGAAGTCACGCATTCAAAAGTCAAAAGTCAAAAAGCTTAGAAAACAAGCCTTTCGTTGATGAGTGAATGGTAGCTTTATTTCCGCCGACCTGTACTAGTACTTCAATTTGATTTTAGTAGAAAAGTGTTAGCTTTTTGCTTTTTAGTTTTTTTATCTCTGTGGACATACTATGAAGAACTACAACATTGTTGTATTAGGTGTTTCTGGCTCTGGTAAAACTGTTTTGTTGGCAAGTTTTTTTAAGACATTCTCAACATTAGGAAAATTCGGTTTTTTTCTAGAGCTTGAGGATGCTGATAGAAGAAAAAAACTGAATAAAATCTATGAAGAACAATTGAGCAGAGGTGAAAGCTGGCCTCCTGGAACAAGAAATACTGATCAATGGACATTTAATTGCTATGTCAAAAATTCTGAACTGTCACTTGTTCAAGCTTGCAAACTTACTTATGTTGATTATGCAGGTGGTCTAATTACAGATTCATCAACAGAAGCAGGTGATGATAGTCAGCTTGAGTCATTCATTGACAGTGCTGACGCAGTTTTAGCACTCATAGATGGTCAAAAGCTGCTTTCACTCATGCAAGATAATGACCTAAGTAGCGGTGTTGTTTCCAAATTTATTCTTACGGATCTGCCTAACATAATGCAAGGGGTGAACAAATGCACAAGAAATACCCCAGTTCATTTTATAATTAGTAAATGGGACTTATTGCTGGAAAAGAATTACTCTTTGGCAGAAGTAAAAAACCGCTTACTTAACACAGTTCGTGAATTTAACAATGTAGTTGGTAACAGAAAAAAAGCAGGTTGTCCAGTCCGTTTAATTCCTATAAGTAGTGTGGGTAAAGGTTTCGCAATTCTAGAGCCTAATGGGCAGATGAAGAAGATTCCTGGGAAGATACCACAACCCTGGAACTTAGAAGTTCCCCTTGCCTTTGCACTAACAGATAACCAGCACAATCAAATTGATGACCCAAAACCATCATCGACTAATCAGTCAAAAGCTTTTAAGCGCAATATAATAATCTACATTTTCCTAGGATTTATTACTATCGTTTTGATTCCGTGGGGCTTTATTATTGCTGTAGCTTATTTTCTCATTTGGCTCTTTGTGAAAAACAAGCAAAATAGTACTAAAAAATATGCACCAACAGCAAGCAGCCAAAGTACTGTATCTAATATAAATGCGTTTACTCAAGTTTTGAACACATGTAAATCTATTCAGCAAAAGTTTCTTGATGAATTTCCTGAATCTAATCTATAGGTACTAAGTGTTATGTTAACTCAAGCTTGGTCTTTTCTTGTAACTCGAAATCAGTCAATTGACTACAAAACTGTAGTAGCACCTGATTTTATTTCTCAAGCCAAAATTCGTAGCTTATTGATCAAAGCATCAGAGGATGATTCATCTGAAGAGGGTAAAGTACTTATCCGCTCGATTCAAGGATCGGAAGTGGGAGATTTGACCATTGTTTTTCGAGTTGCTAAGGCTAAGAGAAGATATATTGAAGAAAGTGGAAATGATGACATATTGAAAGATCCCTTTGGTAGAGAAATTGATGTAATAGATGGGCTTGTTTTTCGGGAAAAATCAGATAAAGTTTTCGATAAAATTAGGCAGATTCATCTTAATCAAGCTCGCAAAGAACTGAAAGAGCAATATAGTAAGTTTTGGAATGAGGATAAAATTAGCGACTCTCATGCTATGGATTTGAGAGAGGATGTATCTAGTCCTATTATCCAGCTTGAAGAATTAAAGCCATTCTTGATAACTACAAATAGTCAATTATCAGAGATTGTTCCAAATAGGAAATCTGCTAGAAATAAGGTGAGATTATTTCCCGTTATAGTTATTGCGATCGCAATAATATTGTTGCTGGGATTTTCTGGTTACATCATTGGAACTTCCCTAAAACTGACGGAACTTCAAAATTGTCGATATGTTACTCAGGTTGAATATATTAACTTTGAAAATAAGAATAAAGATGCCAGCAAACCGCTTCAAAAATTGCTCGATAAACATCCCAAAGCATGGATATTTTTAGAAGGTAATTTGAATGTGAAACTTTCTAATAATCAAATTTTTGAACCGGCAACCAAAACAAATAAACAACCAAATTCTTCGGAGCGACAGCCAACCATAACTCAAGATGATGGTAAATTGTATATGAAACATCATCCAATTAATACAGCAATTGCTTTATTGCGAGATCAAACCGTCACTAACAGCAAATTGGAAGCAACAATTGTTGAAACTCAGCAACAAGATGCGTCAAGTCGATGCATTACTCCAGAAGCATCGAGGTCGTAAAATGGTTGTATTGAATTACAATAAATCTTACCCCAATAAAGCTACGCTTTATATCCCCTCTCCTTAACAAGGAGAGGGGTAGGGGTGAGGTTTTTAATTGCGGGTATTTTGACGGATATGATATGAGCGATGAATCGCTCACTACGAATAAAAAAAAAGCCTCTCGATGTCGAGAGGCTGAACAATTTTAGCGGAGACAACTTTTTCAGTTACGCAAGCATAACAGCGATCGCTCCTCCAAGTGCGGCGAAAATTGCCGATACAGTTGCGGTTGCAAATAGCCACCAAGCTGCTGATGCTGCGGCTTTCCGGGTTTCTTCTGCTTGTCGCTGTGCTTGCACTTTCACTTCTTCCAAGCGTCGCTGTGCTTCTTGTTGAATGCGTTCAGCGCGTTGCAGTACTTTGTTCCGCGCTCCTTCGATTTGGTCGATAATTCGGTTAGCGTCTTCTTCGGAGATATCCTCACGAGAACTCATAACAGCTACCAAGGTTTCGCGGTTGAAAGAAGACAAGCGATCGCGCATTGCTTCAAATCCCGCTTGCGGATCGTCGAACATCTGACGAACATCGCGTTTGATACCATCATAATTCAATTCTGGACGTTCCAACGCATTGAGGTAGTTACGAATAGTGCCAAAAACACCATCTACTACACCTTGAATCTGGCGTTGAATACCCCGCACTTGCTCAACAAACTGCTGCTGCACAGATATCATATTATCAGCAATTTGTGCGGCTTCTTCGTCGGTAATATCTTCGCGAATTTTCAGCAAAGCGATGATTGTTGAGCGGTCAAATTGGGAAAGACGTTCAGTTATGCTTTCCATCCCCACTCGTGGATCGTGCAACATTAATTGCAAGTCGCGTTTGATACCTTCTGGATTAAGTTCTTCCTTGCCAGTTCCTCGCAGATATTCTTGCAAATAAGCTTGGAAAGTTTCTACTCTTTGCTGCGTTCTAGTAGCTAAACGACGTGGCGCACGGACAATATCGCGAATTGAGGTTTGCACTGAATCAATCACTTGATTGACTTGTTCTTCACTCAAGTCTTGGCGTTGACTCAGTAATTTCACGAGCGTATCTCTGTCAACTTGCGACAACCGCCGCCGTAATGCGATCGCTCCCTCTTGGGGATTTTCAAACAATCGATTTACATCGCGTTGAATACCTTCGGGGTTAAGTTCTTGTTTGCCAGTATTGCGGAGATAATCGGCGATCGCACTCGTGGCTGAGTCGTATTGCTCCTTAGCTTTATCGGCTAAAACTTGTGGTGCGTGACGAACACTGCTCCAAGATTGCTCAACAGTACTAATCGCTTGATTAACTTGGTCTTCGCTCAAATCTTGCCGCTGACTCAACAATTGTACCAGCGTATCGCGATCGAAGCGAGACAACCGCGCCCGAATTGAGGAAATTCCCGCTTGTGGATCGTCCAAAAGCGTTTTCAAATCAGCCCGAATCGCATCCGGATTCAATTCTGCTTTCCCGGTGTTACGCAGATATGACTCTAAATTCAACCACAGAGTTTCTACTTGATATTTTGCTTGCTCTGCCAATCCTTTAGACTCAATCAAAGCTTGATCGCGCTGATTTTCCAACTGGTCGAGAATTCTGTCTGCTTCGTATGACTGAATATCATTGCGTTGCAGCAATATATCCCGCATCTCTTGACGATCAAATTGAGACAAACGCCGAGATAAAGTTTCATAATCAGCATCAGAGTCTTCCAGCAGCGGTTTGAAATTCTGCTGAATTGCTTCTGGGGTCAAATCCGATGGAGGTGTAACTAGTAAATAACTTTGGACTCGACGTTGCAAGTCTAATACTATTTCCCTTTCTTGGGCTGCGGTGACTTCTACCAGCACTTCTTGACGGATAACTTCGAGTTGATCGACAATCCGTTGAATTTCTGTTTGCGTTAACAATCCTCTTTGTTGGAGAATATTAGCAAAATCTTGTTTAGAAAGTCCCTCAACCTCTCGCTTAACTGTTCCCGGATCGGCTGCTGGATCGTAGAGTACATGATGAAATTCTGTCGCGATTTTTTCCCGACTTAGTTGCCAAGCATAAGTGTTGTGCAGGTAGTTTTCGACATCAGCACGAATGGGGCTGAAAGGCTGCTTTGCCGTGGTAAGTCCTAATTGATCGGCTTTTTCGGTTACTTTGTCTTTAGCAGTAGAAAGACTACCTAAGATTTTTTCTACATCCAAATCTGACAGATCCGTGCGTCCCATCACCATACCAGTCAGCGCGGTGATTCCTTGTTGCAGAGTTTGCTGAATTATACCTGGGGTAGCTTCTTGGGTTGTTTTTTGGTCAGAACCCTTAGAAGCACGCATTTCCGACATTAACTGATCCACTTTGCGGTTCAGTTCATCTGTCTTGGTTTGTCCTGGTTGCACAGATTTGAGATATTCCATCAACTCACCCATGCGGTCTGGAGCGGATTTGGTGCTGACAACTTGTTGCCAAACACCATATAATGTGTCCGCAAGACGGTTAATATCTCGTTTGGAAAGGTCAGTGCGATCGCTAATTAAACTAACAAACTTGTCCCGGTCGATGTTACGTAAATCTGGACTACCGGCTACTGCTTTCAGTTGCGGATTGTTGATTAATTTTTCAAACTCACCCCGAATCTTCGATAAATCTAATTCCGGGGGACGCACCATTTCTAAGTAATCTTCGATATTGTCCCGGATGGTACCTGGGTCAATGGCACTGCCGATTTCTCGACGTACAGCGGCTGCTGCGGCTTCTGCTGTGGCTACAACTTGACTATTGATCGCTTTTGCCCCCAATGCGGCAGTAGCCGTCCCCATAATCGCCTGAAAGCCGGATGTTGCCGTATTTACAACTGAGCCAACTAAGGAACCTACCGTAGTTGAACTAAAATACACTAATAGCAAAAAATACGCACCCCAAATTACTAACCCTAAAATTGCTCCTAATCCTGGACTCAAAATCAAAAGGCTCAATTTTACCGCTAAGAAACTGGCAATCAACAGAGCGATCGTCACGGTGACTAATGTCCAAATCCCGACTGCCGTGCCAATTTTGCGAATTGTGCCGCCGATACTATCATGATTTGAGTCTGAATTTGAGTCTGGTTGATGCCCCAGGTAAGTAATACCGGCGGCTACCGAGAGGTTTGTTAAGACTAATTGAATGGCAAAGGCTAGAATCACCCCAGATATTAAAGCCACGAAAAAGCGCGGTCCTGAAGTGACAACAGATGCCTGTGCTGGTGTAATTGTTGAGGGATCTACTAGAATCTGTGCCACCCAAAATAGCGGCTTATACAGTCCCAGCATTATTTCTGTACTATGAAACATGATATTTCCTTCTTAATCGTTTAATTCAGTAGAAATTTAAAAATTACGTGAGAATAAATTTAACATATGTTGCAATACCCAACTAGTGTAGATTTTAGAATCGTCGAATGTAGGCATTTACAGCATCTCTCTCAGGTTTGAATCTAGCCTACAGCGCTGGGTAGAATTTTGAGAATTTATGAATGCAGATGGCGATCGCCCAATAATCTGCATTGATTTTGACACCATATAACTTCATCAGTCTTACTAAGAAATATAATTCCATTATTTAATTTTTGATGACATATTAACTGCGAATTTATTGATTTAAATCTAGTCTGGCGATCGCGTCTTCACATTTTTTTACATTTTTTGATTTTATCACCCTCTCAAGGTGGATTTATTCGTGCAAAACAATCTTGAGACATTGTGCCCATAGACAGAAAGCATATTAGTTATATCTAGCTACATTAAAGTTAACAAGCGAAAAGTTCAGGACACAAAAATGCAATCTCGACCTTCTACTGATTTACCACCAATTGCCACTGAATATAACGGCAAAGACCGCAATGCTTTCCTATTTGGCTTTAATCCTCAAGCTGAATTGTGGAATGGTCGTTTTGCAATGATTGGCTTTCTTGCCTATTTACTTTGGGATGTAGCTGGATATAGCGTACTTCGTGACGTGCTCCATTTCATTGGTTACTAAAAATTAAATATCTGAAAATACACAAAAAACTACTTAATTTAGGAGAAAAACAATGCAAAATCGTCCTACTACCGATTTACCACCAGTTGCAAACGCTTACAACGGTGTAGATAGAAACGCATTTATCTTTGGCTTCAATCCTCAAGCCGAATTATGGAATGGTCGTTTAGCAATGATTGGCTTTATTGCATATTTAGCTTGGGATTTAGCAGGCTATAGCGTTGTTCGTAATGTCTTGCACATCATCGGTTAATAATTGTAACTGAATCCCGTTCAGTTAAGCCTAAAACACGAGTGTAGAGACGCGATCGGACGAAGTCTCTACATTCTTTTTCACATTATTGTAGAGACGTTCCACTGGAACGTCTGTTTGGTGGAACGTCTCTACGACTGATTAGACATCTCCCGAAAAGACGTAGCATTGCTAAGAAAAGACGTAGCATTGCTACGTCTAATCAAGGGTTTCGGGCAACCCCTAATTAAATTATGGCGATGTCTATTAAAGATAATAGACATCTCCGAAAAAGAATGTAGAGACGTAGCAGTGCTACGTCTAATCAAGGGTTGTGGGTAACGCATATTTAATTTCTGGAGATGTCTAATAAAGCGGCACACCTGCATTGTAAGCGCTTACAAAGCTTGCGTAGTCATACTCAACTTGAGTCGCGTAGTTTAATGCGAAGCTGACAATTTCATCTTTGAATGCAGACTTATTGCTTACAAGGTCGGTTACTTGTTTGTCAACGCTATAGGAAACAATCGAAGCATCATAATCCTGATCGGAGATTGCATGGTTCTTCGCAACAATCTTACCTGCATACCCCATCGCATCCATAAATTTTGTCTTGGTGGTTAGCAACGTATAGTCAAAGTCCTCCTGATAAGGAGATTTTTCACGCAGCATAAAGGGTATGCTGTTAACTGTAGTGTAACCAACTAAAACATCAGTGTTCGAGAGCATCGCTTTGGTCGCAGTCGTCACCCTTGCCCCTTCATGATTCCCATAGACCGAACTTGGTAAAAGACCAGGAACTGCGATCGCAACTGCACTACTACTTTCCTGTTTCATCTCTAAAATCACATCGTCATCGTTTGCTGAACTTGAACCTTGAATCAGCAAGTAATAGCGATACCTACCAAGACTACCAGTACCTGAACCTAATTTGAGGCGAATGTCCTTGAGGGTGTAATAACTATTGCTATAGCGCTTACTGCTAGGAATTGAGGTGATATAACTGCTCATGGCAGTAGTAATGGCTGAATATGTGCTGCTGGATACAGCTTGAAGTTCAGAAGTTGTCTGAAAAACTCGATTGCCAGTAGAATTAATTTGCGTGTATTTATTTAGTAAACTAGAGCGGCTGTCACTTGCTGTACTTTGAATTAAATCTTTGACAACACCGTTTGTATTGCTAGATTCTAGACGGTAAGATAATTCGTCGCTAGTCCCCTTAAAGTCGCTCATTTTGTTCAGGTAAGCATCCAGGAAATTCCGGACTACATCTTGAGCATCGCTGGAGCTTAAACCGTTTTGTTTTGCTGCCAGAAGAATCGAGGCTGCCATACGTCGCAAGTCCCAAACATAAGGACCGAGATAACCTTCGTCAAAGTCGGTGGTGTCAAAGACATTATTACCATTGCTATCCCTTAACCCCCCAAGATTTTGCATGTGCATATCTCCCTCTAACCAGATAGCTGAGGTAGAGGAATTGACAAATCCAGAACTTGGCAAAGTCTGCATATCGCTGTAGAAGATATGAGCTGTCCCTCGATAAAAGGCAAAAGGGTTAACTGCCATTTTTTGCATCTTTGTTGCCAATTCCTGAGGCAATTGGTTGGCAAATGGATGGTTGTATTGGTAAATTTGATTTTCCACCCAAGCCGAACGCGAATTTGCAGCTTTAGCTGTGAATGTCAAAACCAAAGTTAAAGTCAAGATGGCGAGGATTACTGGTATTTTTTTAAGCATGGCAGTCCGTTAGGCTAGAAATAAGTTGAGGCGATCGCACTTATTGTGTAAAAACAATTGCTCGACCCCATGCTTGTTTTTACCACCTAAAGGAAGGGTTTAGAAAGTGATTTTAAACACAATGCAACAACTATTCATTAGACATCTCCAAAAAAGATGTAGAGACGTAGCACTTGGTAGTCTCTTGGGTTAGGGCAACGCATAATTAATTTCTACGCCTATGAGCACTTGGTAGTCTCTTGGGTTAGAGGATGTTTGAAAAGTTTTGGGCGAATATAATTCGCTACTACACAAACAAAGTCCACCTGCGTGGACTAACTAAAATCAAGGTTTTGTCTCGTGTAGCCAAGCCAGTGCTTTGTGGGGGTTCCCCCCGTTGTAGCAACTGGCGCGCGACTTCTAGTCGCCAGGTGTGTAAGTACTAAAATCAAGGTTTTTCAACCCGCCTAATCGCGGGTAAAGTCTCGTGTAGCCAAGCCAGTGCTTTGTGGGGGTTCCCCCCGTTGTAGCAACTGGCGCGCGACTTCTAGTCGCCAGGTGTGTAATAAATC
>CASBQC010000193.1 GCA_949127805.1 Nostocales cyanobacterium PMM_0081 | reverse complement strand
GAAAAGTTTTGGGCGAATATAATTCGCTACTACACAAACAAAGTCCACCTGCGTGGACTAACTAAAATCAAGGTTTTTCAACCCGCCTAATCGCGGGTAAAGTCTCGTGTAGCCAAGCCAGTGCTTTGCGTATTTTCCCAAGGCACGTTTTCGCTCTTAAGCTTAAGAGCGAAAAGCTGCCGCCCCGTTGTAGCAACTGGCGCGCGACTTCTAGTCGTCCGGTGTGTAATAAATCAGACTTTTCAAACAACCTCTTAACCACTAACCACTAACCACTAACCACTAACCACCATCCAATCCCTACTTTATAATTCTCCCCATATAATTTCCCCACAGTTGAGCTGCTTGAGCGCTGCTGCCAGATGTGGGAGAATTATTGTCATTTCCTAACCAAATACCAGTTACGAGTCCCTTAGACTTACTTGGAATAAAGCCAATAAACCACAGGTCAACGTTGTCATTTGTTGTGCCTGTTTTACCAGCTTCACCTAATCCAATAGCCGCACTGCGTCCAGTACCTCTGGAGATGACGCCGCGTAGCAAATTGGTCATGGTATTGGCTATTTCGGGTTTGAGTACGCGCTTGTTTGCTCCTGGATCTTGGTCAAAAGAGTAGATGACGCGGCAAGTTTTTAAATCATTGCGATCGCGACAATCACTGCTATCTAAAATTCGGCTAATTGCGTGGGGACGATTCCAGACACCACCATTTCCGATGGCTCCAAAAGCACCTGTCATCTCAGTGACATTAACGACACTTTGACCAAGCACCAAACCAGGAACTGGATCGAGGGTAGATTTCACCCCCAAACGCTGTGCCATTGCGACAACTTTATTTAATCCGACTTCTTTGGCAACTCGTAAAGCGATCGGGTTTTCGGAAAGCGCAAGACCGGTAGCAATATCTAAACTACCACCAGCACCACTGCGACAAGGTTTGTAGGTAAAGCCTTGCCAACGCAAAGAATCACACGAATAACTTCTTTCGGGGGAAATTCCTTGCTCAATGGCAGCAGTGTAAGCAAAAATTTTAAAAGTAGAACCTGGTTGTCTTTTTGCCTGGATAGCGCGATTAAACTGACTTTTTTTGTAATCGGTTCCCCCTACCATCGCCAGTATCGCACCGGTGCTAGAATCAAGAGTTACCACTGCTCCTTGGGAATAACGAAAACTTGAGCCACCGTTGTTGACAGAATTTCGCAACGCGGCTTCGGCTTGGGTTTGAAATGCTGGGTCTAACTGAGTTTCAATAATAAAGTTGCCTTCTGTGGCTAAGTCTTCACCCAAAATCGATTTGAGTTCTTGAAAGACATAACTGTAGAAATAGGGTGCAATTGTTTTCGCTTGCTGTTCGCAAACTTTGGGGCTAACTTCGATAGGCGATCGCCTAGCCCGATTATACTCTTCTTGTTTGATTTTCCCCATTTCCAGCAACCGCTTCAGCACCCGATTGCGATATTCAATTGCTTCTAATTTATTCTTACTTGGTCCACAAAAATCGAAGCCATTGGGAGCGGGTAAAATTCCTACTAACGTCGCTGCTTCTGCCAAAGTTAATTCTTTTGCCGACTTCTCAAAGTAAAATCGAGCCGCATCCTCAAAGCCGGAGGTATCCACCCCCAAAAAGACCCGATTTAAATAAGTTAGTAAAATTTCATCTTTACTGTAAAACGTTTCTAACTTCAGAGCAACTACAGCCTCTCGCAATTTTCGACCAAAAGAGTCTTGGCTGCCGACATAATTGCGAAACAAACTTCGGGCGACTTGTTGAGTTACAGTACTAGCACCTTGCTGCACATCTCCACTGCGACTATTAATTAATACTGCTCGCAAAATACCGTATGGGTCAACCCCGAAGTGCCAATTATAACGGCTATCTTCTGAGGCTACTACAGCAGCGGGCAAATAAGGACCAAAGTCTTCTAAGCTCTTTTTGTCGATGTGAGAAGTAGAGCGAGGTTCGCGTAATGGCTTTTGTCCATCACGAGCGTAAACTATTACCGGGGCACGGGTGGCTGTGGGTAGAGGTCTAACTGAGAATTTGAGCCATTCTACGCCAATTGCCAAGACGAATAAGGCTGTCGCTCCACCGACACCGCAAGCGCTCCAAGTTGCAGCTTTTACATACCAAGGTGGTGGATCGACGTATTGCAGCCGCACGGAAGCAGCGAGTTCTGGTGGTCCGAGGGTGAAGGTGTCACCGTGTCGTAGTTCTAGGGAAGTGACACGACGTTTGCCGCGATAAATGCCATTAGTGGAGTTTTCATCTTTGATGATGAAAACGGGAGTTCGTTGAGTAGAATCGCGGGACAGTGAGAGATGAATTTGGCTGACAACTGGGTTGCGGATGACGATATCGCAAGATTTGGAACTGCGACCTAACATGTAGCGATCGCCTAATAATGGATATACCTCCGCCTTGTCCGCCCCCGAATCCTGCACCAATAATTCTGGTACTCTGGCATTAGGTCGCAGCGCGAGTTTGGAAAAATCTACTCTCGCTTGAATTGTTTGTACTGCTTGAGTCACCTGACCAAGCAAAGTTTTTGGCTTTTGAGGGGGGTGGGGGGAATTCATTGGCTATATCACACCACGGTTAGTTAGTCAAGTAAACTGTCTATTTGCGCTCTTGATGCTGGTATTTCACCATTTTACTCATAAGCCAAAGTAGAATTTGGCTGTACGGAATTATTGGAATTTCATTTGACACCAACATCATAAATAGCGATCGTACTGAACTTGTTAAGCTTATGACATTTTTACCTAGGCAATAATTCTTCTCCAAATTCTCTAATCCTTATTTCGTAGACTATATTTGGTTTCCGAACAAAATATAGTTATTTGAAGTTGTATTGAGCGCAACTACTAATACTGGTAAAATATGTGTAAATTTTATAGCTTTAATATTTACACATATTTGGAATGAAAAATATACATCTTCATTTAGGAAGATTTTATAAATTATATTGTTTGATTTAATGGGCGCAGTGTTCCGTTGAGGTTAAATAACATGAAGGGAAAATATCTGACCCTTATAGGTACAGCCTTTACCCTAGCAGTTACGAGCAATGTTGCTGTTGCTCAATCGTCCAAATTCCCTGAAACAAAGGAACTAATAAGTCAATCTACAAGCACCTCGCCAACGGAGATCAAGCTGAATGCCGATGCGATGGAAATTTTGTGTAAAGATTTCCCACTCAATTCTCGCTGTCAAAAAGGCACTACTGGAGCCACTCCAAACACTCCAGCCAATCTAACCGCACCAGGGACGACAACTCCCGACACAACTACCCCAGATACCACGACAACTCCGGAAAACAGCACTCCGAGTGACCCGACAACTCCTGACACCACCAATCCAGGAAGCACTACAACTCCTGGGGGTTCAAACAGCCCAAGCAAAATTACTCCGGTTCCAGGTAGCACGACAATTCCTGACTCGAATAACCCAGGTAGCACGACCGGTTCTGATAGCGGCACTCCCGGCACTACTACTCCTGAAAACAGTATTCCAGGTAGTTTGACAACTCCTGAGGATTCAAACAGCCCAACCAAAATCACTCCGGTTCCAGGTAGCATGATAACTCCTGATTCGAGTACCCCAGGTAGCACTACAATTCCTGATTCGACTACTCCAGGTAGTTTGACAACTCCTGATTCGAGCAGCCCAACTAAAATCACTCCAGTTCCAGGTAGCACTACATCTCCGGATTCGACCACCCCAGGTAGCACAATGGAACCAAGCACCAGTTCTCCCAGTAAACTTCCATCCGGTTCGGAAAAACTTCCTACTGGTGGAGCAAAAATGTTAGAACCACGCTAATTCAAAGATGATCGGAAATTGCCACCAGGGAATAATCGGTTTGCTTGAATGCCGATTATTGAGTAATGCTGGTACTTAAAGATAGCGTTCACTTGAGTTATGACGAAAAACGTCAGCTCAAAAATTAAGCCTGCTTACTCTTGGAGTTATCCAACAAAGTAAGCAGGCTTTATTGACATACCTCCTCGTCCAGCATGAGCGAGGATTCCTTGACGCTTCACAGAAACTCGCTACAATCGGTAGTCTTATAGTCTCTCCACGTCCGTTTAGAGTCTCCCAATGCCCTATGGCGACTTTCTTTTATTCTACCAAAATCTTTGACAAAGCCGTCCTTTATGACGGGGCTTTTACCCGTTAATTTCGGTAATGAGGAGTAATATGAGGACTGAAGTCCTCACTACGACGAATGTTAAGGCAGTTTGCGACTTTAAGCTGGCGTTTTTTGAAACGAGGAAATCAGCAGGCAAACAATGCCGATACTAATAAATGAATCTGCCACATTGAATACAGGAAAGTTGATCAATCGAAAATCGAGAAAATCAACTACGTAACTTAAAATAAAGCGATCGATACCATTGCCCATCGCTCCACCTAAAATAAAGCCATAGCCTAGTTGATCCCAAAAATATAAGGCTGGACCAAAACACGCTACCCCGATCAATACCAAACTCACGGCAAATGATAGAAAGCGTAATAAATCTATATGTCCACTAAGTATACTCCAAGCTGCACCATCGTTTTTTACGTAGGTAAAATGAAATATCCCCTGGATGAGTGCCAAAGTAGGTCTGTATATTATGTTGCCTGTTTTTGATTCGATTATACTTTCCAACTGCCAAGATTTTGCGGCTGATACTACTTGGTTTTTTGTCAGTTGGTCTAAAATAACAATTATCAAGGCAGCAATCCAGAAAAGGCGATTTTTTAAATGCATGGCAAGTTAGTCATTGGTCAAAAGTTAAGTGTCATTAGTTATTAGTCATGAACTTTTGACAAACAACAAATGACACTGAACTAATAAAACATTAAGTGTCGTAATATATACGCTATTACAGTGACGGCGCATACTACAGCTAGTTGACCTGGTAGAGCAAACCAGGAGTATGTGAGGATTGCTTGCATCATTAATGGCAGAGTTTCTGTACCTTGCCAATGAAAAACATAGCTGATAATCAAATAACTAATACCGCAAACGTGGACAATTAACAAGCCACAAAAACAGCTAAACGCTAAAGTTTCTAGTTTAGGTCTAGCTTTAAAAGCTAACAAGCCACAAATCCAAGCTCCCGGAATAAAGCCCAACAAATAGCCAAACTGAGATAGTTTAACATAACCGATACCGCCACCATCAGCAAAAACGGGTAACAAAGTCAACCCGATAACTAAATAGGCAATTTGCGATAGCGCACCAGCATTTTTGCCTCCTAAACAACCTACCAGCAGCACTGCACCGACTTGATATTTAACACCTAAAGAAAAAGTCTCAATTCCATGCTGACTCCAACTCCAAGGTAAAGTGATACCATAAGCCTCTAGGAAGGTGCCACCTATTGTCAGGAGTAAGCCAATCATCGACCATAGTAATTGATTGGAAGCAGCAAACATTTACAAGACAATAGGGAAAAGCAAGAAGCCGTATGAATATTAATACTTTAACGGTAATTTACGCGTACTTCATTAAGAAGTAGCACATTTTATAAATGTCTTTTGGGAATAGATGCTTTCACAGGGATTGACCACAGCCGTCACTTTCCCTATATGAGAAGATAAAACGCTCAGAAAGAGCGGTTTTTCGTACTTTTAGTACTTTTATGAATTAAGAATAATTAAGTCTTGTTACCAATTAGCACTCCTAGCGGTTGCTGAGGTTAGAAAACAAAGAAGCGCGATCGCCATTCTTCAAATAAATATTTTATATTCTATCACCTTGAGCCATCAATTTTTCACACTAGAAGATAGTAGAGACGTAGCAGTGCTACGCGTCTCTACATGCGGATTCATACCTCAATTGGTGCAACGCTCATTTTCTTATAGTCTTTATCTCACTCATGGAGTAGTACTAACGCTATTAGGTCATTTCCTCCTAAGTCTGCAATTAACTCCAGTCAATTTTACAGTAATATTTTATCTGGTAGCTGTACCAATGTCGTTAGCGATCGCCTATTTATTTTTTTTAGTGTTTGAACGACCATTTATGTCAAGTTTTCGGAACAAAACTTTAGGAAGTCGGACTTAACAACTGCAAAAAGTTGAAATTTAAAACTTAATAATATTAATAAACTAAAGCTCTTCATGTGCATTCATCCCCTAGAGGTTGTGGTTAATTATTTTGTCCCATTTTGAGATAGATACTCATCAACCCGGTTTCTATAAGAAACCATGTTTATCTTCGTCATTTTTATTTATTTCCAAGTGCTTAGATTTGTCTAAAATTCCCGCTGACCCACGCTGACTTGAATATGTATTCAGAATGAATCATGTAATATCTTATACTCAAATAATTTTCGCCATAACATCACTAAATGAGATAATTTAATTTTGGATTTTCCAATAGATAACCTAACTATTTTTTACTTTGTTAACCTTCTGTTTACCCTAGAGCGGTATCTTAGAAACACCTCCCTAAAAATTTACATAAAATCGACAATATGCTATTACGGCTAAATGTAATCAAAAATAATCGCCTAACAGCCTCAATCTCAGTGTTAGCACTCTCCATGAGCCTAGCAGCTTGCGGCGGACAGCAAACCGCAGAAAATCCAGGAGCTAAAGAATCACCTTCTGGTACTGCTACTCAAACTACTGCTTCCAACCCTGGGAAATTGGATTTGGGTGGAAACGTAACCTTAACTGGAGCAGGTGCTTCTTTCCCCGCACCACTTTATCTAACTTGGTTCGATGCGTTAAACAAAAAATACCCAACCCTGAAAGTAAACTATCAATCAGTTGGTAGCGGCGCTGGTGTTGAGCAATTTACCAAAGGTACTGTAGACTTTGGTGCTAGCGACGTCGCTATGAAGGATGAAGAAATCAGCAAGATACCAGCAGACCAAGGCGTACTGTTGCTGCCAATGACTGCTGGTAGCATTGTTATGGCTTACAATCTGCCTGATGTTCCAGAACTGAAGTTACCACGGGCAGTTTATACAGATATTTTACTTGGCAAAATTAAGTCTTGGGACGATCCGAAAATTGCGGCTGCAAACGCTGGTGCAAAACTTCCCAAACAGCCAATCACAGTTATTTATCGTTCTGATGGTAGCGGTACTACAGGTGTGTTCACAAAACACCTCAGTGCTATCAGCCCAGAATGGAAAACTAAAGTTGGCGATGGCAAAAGTGTAAAATGGCCCGTGGGAGTTGGTGCAAAGGGTAATGAAGGTGTTACAGCTCAAGTTACTCAAACTCAAGGCTCAATTGGTTACACTGAGTACGGCTATGCTAAACAAAATGGACTCAAGTTTGCTGCATTAGAAAATAAGGCTGGCAAAATAGTTGTAGCTAACGATCAGTCCGCAGCAAAAACCTTAGAAACAGTAACTTTACCAGCAGACTTACGCGCATTTATTACCGACCCAGAAGGTGCAGATTCTTATCCTATCGTTACCTACACTTGGATTATTGCTCATAAGAAATATGCTGATGCAGCAAAAGCCAAAGCTGTAGAAGCAATGATTGAGTACGGTTTAACTGAAGGTCAGAAACAAGCTCAAGAATTGGGATATATTCCTTTACCTGCAAGCGTGATTACTAAGGTAGTAGCAGCTGCCGATGCTATCAGCCCAGATTATAAAATGGCTGTTGGAGCTACCAACAATAACAACGCTAGCAAATAAGTCAAAAGTCCAAAGTCCAAAGTCCAAAGTCAAGAGTTTTTACACCATTGACCATTGACCATTGACCATTGACCATTGACCATTGACCATTGACCATTGACTAATAAAGGTTCGCTCCCGCATTTTCGCAACTATTTGATTTTTGCGTCTTTATGACCACACAATCTCAGAATATTCCATCAGGACTTAGACAACGATCGCAAGCAGAAAAGTCAGTAGATATTGTCTTTGTTTGGCTGACTCGGATTTTTGCTTTTGCGATCGCCTTTACTTTATTATTGATAGCATTCCAAGTATTTGTGGGAGCTATCCCAGCTATCCAAAAGTTTGGTTTGAGCTTTCTCGGTAAAAGTGCTTGGAATCCAGTTAATGACGATTATGGCGTACTACCTCAAGTTTACGGAACTCTGATGAGTGCTTTCATCGGTTTGTTAATCGCTGTACCAATCGGTGTTGGTACTGCTGTTATCTTGAGTGAAAATTTTCTCCCTCCTAAAGTCAAGCTGGTACTAGTTTTCTTAGTAGAACTACTAGCAGCAATTCCCAGCGTTGTCTACGGCATATGGGGTATTTTCGTCTTAATTCCCCCATTAACCAGCTTCGGAAAATGGCTTAATGCTTCCTTTGGCTTTTTGCCAATTTTTAGCACTCCTCCCACAGGTCCAAATTTGTTGGTTGCGGGATTTATCCTCGCTATCATGACTTTGCCCATTATTACCGCAATTTCCCGTGATGCGCTGATTTCCGTGCCTCCAAGTTTGCGTCAAGCAGCTATCGGACTGGGAGCAACTCGCTGGGAAACAATTTTGAAAGTTCTTATTCCAGCAGCCTTTTCTGGGATTGTCGGTGCTGTGATGTTAGCACTTGGTCGGGCAATGGGAGAAACTATGGCTGTCACCATGTTGATTGGTAACTCCAACAACATTAGTACCTCGCTATTTGCCCCATCAAATACAATTTCTTCTCTACTTGCAAACCAATTTGCTGAAGCTAGTGGTTTACAAGTTAGCGCTTTAATGTATGCTGCCTTAGTGCTATTTATCTTGACGCTAATCGTCAACATTTTGGCAGAGTTAGTCGTTCTTCGAGTCAAGCGACTGTAAATAATTGATGTTAAATTATGGCTTCTACTAATTTTTCCGAAAATTCTCCTAGCGGATATAGCAGCGGTAGTCTAACTCGCGCTCCGTCCTCTCCCAGGACGATGTTCAACACAATCATGACCGTTTTTGCCTTTCTTTGTGCGGTCATGGCGATTATACCATTGGTAGCGGTGTTAGGTTATGTTATCTTTAAAGGCTTTAGCAGTTTAAACCTGAGTGTTTTTACTGAATTACCTCCGCCTCCTTTAAGAAAGGGTGGCGGCTTTGGTAATGCCATTTTGGGAACAATTTTGATGGTAGGAATCGCGGCTGCAATCAGCATTCCTTTGGGAGTGATGGCGGCAATTTATTTAACAGAGTTTAGCTCTGGAAAGACAGCGCGGATAATACGTTTTGCTACCAACGTTCTCAGTGGAGTACCGTCAATTATTGCCGGGGTATTTGCCTACGGGATTATAGTTCTCACACTGACGAAGCTGGGATTAGGTTCTTACTCAGCTTTAGCTGGTGGCGCAGCTCTGTCAATTTTGATGTTACCGATTATTCTGCGAACGACAGACGAAGCTTTACAATTAGTATCACAAGATTTGCGACAAGCAGCTGTAGGTATTGGCGCAACTAAGTTTCAAACAGTATTGCAGGTAGTGTTACCAGCAGCTTTACCAGCAATTGTAACCGGATCGACTTTAGCGATCGCCCGCGCATCTGGAGAAACAGCACCACTACTTTTCACGGCTTTATTTTCTCCGTTCTGGCCCGATGGCTTATTCAAACCCACAGCTTCCCTTGCTGTTTTGGTTTACAATTACGCTATATCTCCCTTTAAAAATTGGCAGTCACTAGCTTGGGCAGCATCTTTAATATTAGTGCTGTTGGTTTTATTAACCAGTATCATCACTCGTTGGGCTACTCGTCAGAAAGTTTAATTGGTCGCCTTTTGAAAGTTATTCACAAATTGGGAAAAATAACGTAGATTGACATCTTCCTATGGGAAGATTTTAACATACCAACAAAAATGTCCCATGCGAGTTGGTGACGAAATGACCAGACAAAAAGCATAGTTACGAACATCAGTACTTCAAGCCGTTTTACAAAACTTCAACCTACCTTCTTTATGACTACTAACACCAGTACGCAAAAAGATACGGAAACAGTATTACGAACTGAAGATGTCAACGTTTATTATGGCGATTTCTTAGCTGTAAAAAATATTTGGCTAGATATCCCCAAAAATAAGGTGACAGCTTTTATCGGTCCCTCTGGTTGCGGTAAAAGTACTTTGTTGCGATGCTATAACAGGCTGAATGATTTGATTGACAGCTTCCGGGCAGAAGGTAAGATTTTTTACTGCGGCAAGAATTTATACGCACCAGATGTCGATCCGGTTGAAGTGCGTCGTCGAATTGGAATGGTTTTTCAAAGACCGAACCCATTTCCCAAATCAATTTATGACAATATCACTTTTGGCGCAAAAATTAACGGCTACAAAGGTGATATGGATGAATTGGTAGAAAGCAGCCTGAGAAAAGCAGCTTTGTGGGATGAAGTTAAAGATAAACTGAAGCAAAGTGGCTTATCTTTGTCGGGTGGACAACAGCAAAGGTTGTGTATTGCGCGGGCGATCGCTGTACAGCCAGATGTTATCCTCATGGATGAACCTTGTTCCGCACTTGACCCCCTCTCCACTATCAGAGTTGAAGAACTCATCACCGAACTCAAAGAGCAATATAGCATCGTCATCGTCACCCACAACATGCAACAAGCAACACGGGTGTCAGACATGACAGCCTTTTTCAACGTTGAACCCACAGAAAAAGGTGCTCGTATGGGCTATTTGGTGGAGTACGACAGGACAGAATTAATTTTCAAGGACCCGCAACAGAAAGCAACCCAAGATTACATTAGCGGTCGCTTCGGTTAAAAATTGCATAATATAATTCAACGTATTGTAGAGAAGTTCCGCCGGAACGTCTCTACGATTCATACCACGGTAAAAACAACGTCCAATTTGTTGTATTTACAAAGCGGGCGGCGGGAATCGAACCCGCATTATTAGCTTGGAAGGCTAAAGTTTTACCACTAAACTACGCCCGCAAGTTTCCAACTTAAATAATATAACACAATTATGGTAATAGTTCAAGCAATTAATCACAACTAACGACGCTGTATTTTGATTCGCACAAAGCGATTAACCAACTCTGGTACTGGTGTATTATTTGTTGAGCGAGCAGGCTGGAACTTATCGCCTTGAAAAATAGAGTTAGCGAATTGTTGATATTTGCCTCTTTCCCCTGGTGCGATCGCTGGATCTTCAACTACAGCTTGGACAAAATTGCCAGCTTTATCAATCACTAAGCTAACTAAAAACTCTTTCTCTAGAAGATCCAAATTAGGGTTGAGGGAAATCGAGTTAATTTGTTTTTCTTTGTTACCCACATATTCGGGTAGAATCAAACCTTCGGGGGGAGGATTCCGCATCAGACTTCTCTGTTCTTCTAAAGTCACACGCGAAATAGTTATTAATCCTCCTCCTGTTGACGGTTGTGGAGTTTTTCGGCTAGTAGGAATTTGCGAATCTTCAGCAACTGGTTGTCGTGGAGTTCTCCGGCTTGGAATTTGCGAATCTTCATCAACTGCCTGACGTGGAGTTCTGCGACTTGGAATTTGCGAATCTTCAGCAACTGCCTGACGTGGAGTTTTTCGACTTGGAATTTGCGAATCTTCATTAATAGAGCGTTTCCAAGGAAGATTACCAAGTGAATCTGTGGGTATCTGTGTCGGTGTCGGTGTTGCTGTGAATATCGGCTTCGGTGTGGAAACTGATTGTTTAGGAACGACTTGAGTATTATATTTAGAGACAAAAGTGTTTCTTTCTCTGTGTTTGCGAATAGCACCAAAATTTATCTTGCCAGAATTTTCATTTTTTGGCGTGACTGTTGAAGACTGTTGATTTGCGGATGGTGGAGAGGCTGTTTTAGCTTTTAATTGTGGTTTTGGTGGTTTAGCTTTTGATGAGGAAGGAGAAATCTCAATAATCTCAATCGGAATAGGCGCTTGACTATCTCGTGGAAACCACAGACTAAACGGATTATTATAGCGCATTAGCCAGAACAGCAGCAAATGCAATGCTACTGAACTCGTGACTACAGCAATCCACAAACCCGGTGGATCGTGGTGTTGCCTTGGTGTTACATCTTTTATTGCAGTTTGGTCAACCGATTGAGTCATATTAGATAATTGGTAATTGTTATTTGTTAGTTGTTGTTTATTATTTGTTGGTTGTTGTTTGTTAAAAAAATTCCTAATTCGTAACTCCTAACCCCTAACTCCTAACTCCGTGCCTTTAGTACAGACGTTCGGTCCGGAACGTCTCTACAACTCCTACTCCTAACTCCTAACTCCTAACCACTAACCACTATCCATTATCGATTAACAGTTATTTCTGGTTTGACAACAAACGTCAGAACTGTTTCATCTATTCCTTTAAGTTCTAGCGGACTACCTTTGATTATTTCATCTTCGTCCAAATAATCTGCAACAGCAGCAGAAACGAGGATAGTACCAGGAACAGCAGCAACTTGCAATCTAGAGGCAATATTCACACTCGGACCGATCGCAGTATAATCGGCACGTTGGGCGCTACCAAACATCCCCACAACTGCTGTACCTTGGTGGATACCACAGCGAAACTGTAAGCCATTACGTCCGTCGGAGTCAAATATACCTTGTTCTCGCCAACGCTGGTTTAACTCACTCAATGAGCGATGCATTCCTCTTGCTGTATTGATTGAGCGACGCACCTGTTCATTAGGCGTTAGTTCTTCTGGCGCTCCATATAAAGCTAAGATAGCATCTCCCATAAATTTATCGATGGTGCCGCCATTATCAAACACCACTTTGGTCATTGATTCTAAATATTCATTAAGTAATTCCGCCACACGTCGCGATCTGAGGGTGTTTGATAGTTGGGTAAAACCCACAATGTCACTAAACAAAACTGTAATCAAACGCGGTTCCGGTCGCAAATCCAGGGCTAAATCTCCCATTGCGGCTTTTTGCACCAACGCACTCGGTAAAAAGCGCTTAAGCACTGATTCTGTTAGGTAAGTATTTAAATCCAAAACTCGGCGTTCATTTTCTTTCAAGGCTAAAAGATTTCGTACCTCAGCCAGAAGTTCTCGGTCGTTAAATGGTTTAGCTAAATAAGCATCTGCACCTTTTTCTGTACCTTCGATGCGGGTTTCTTCATCAACTTTCGCCGTTAGGAGGATAATTGGAATTCCTTTCAACTTTTCCTCGTTGCGGATCATCCGAATCATCTCCATTCCTGACACCAAAGGCATCATCAAGTCGCTGACAATCAGGCGTGGTATTATTTCCTTAGCTATCAAGAACCCTTCGGAACCATTACGCGCTGTATGTACTCGATAGCCATTAGTGCGGAGAATTTCTGATACATAAGTTCGCAAATCTGGGTTGTCGTCAACGACCAAAATTGATTCGCCAGTCTTCAGCTCATTTTCTTGAGTGTTAACACTATTTAATAAATCTTTTTTAATATTTTCAAATTCGTCTATTGATTGTAATTCTAAATCAGCTAATTCTACGTTAGCGCGGCTGATATTCAATTCAGAAGGCGCTTCTAGCAACTGTTCTGTAGGTAAATGAGCGGTTCCGGCGATTAGCCATAAGCTAAAGGTAGTACCTTTGCCGTAAACTGATTCTACAGTGACTCTGCCGCCATGCATTTCCACAAGTTCTTTGACTAAAGCCAAGCCTAAACCGCTACCTTCGTACTGGCGATTTTCCGAGCCTTCAGCTTGGCGAAAGCGTTCAAATAAGTAGGGAATTTGTTCAGTAACAATGCCAATTCCCGTATCTTGTACTTGCAATCTACAGCGATCGCCTTGAGATTGCAATCTCACAGTAATACTACCACCTACGTCTGTAAATTTCATGGCATTCGACAGCAGATTATAAACTACTTTGTCGAATTTTTCCATATCTAAGTACACTGTAGGAGATGGTTCTAGTTCGGTAATTAGATCCAGTCCCTTTTTCTCGCAATAGGGACGAAACGATTCGACAATTTGGTTGACAAATTCAACTAAATCGCAGGGACGGAAACTAGGCTGCATCCTTCCAGCATCTAAGCGTTGCAAATCGAGTAGTTGATTTACTAATCTTAGCAAGCGTCTTGAGTTGCGTAAGGCGATCGCACTTTGGGCATATGATAATCCTTCTTTTTTCGCCACCGCCGATTCTAGGGGTCCTTGAATTAAGGTTATAGGTGTGCGGAACTCGTGAGAAATATTTTGGAAAAATTCGGTTTTTTGTTTGTCTAATTGCAGTAAACGTTCAGCTTGTTCGCGAGTTTTTTGGTATAAATGTGACTGTTGTACAGCGATCGCCGCTTGAGCTGCGACAGATGATGCTAACTGTATTTCTGTAGCCACCCAGTTGCGTGCTCTGCTATCTTGACGCAAAGTAATACTACCGATGCTTTTGCCATCAGCCAGTAAAGGAACAACCATGAGCGATCGCGCTTTTCCTCTCAAAGGCAAATCAAACCCTTTGATTTCTGGCGGACACTGGCTCATATCTATAATTACTACGGGCTCTTGTGTCCGCAACATTTCTTGCAGAATTGGATTTTCCTGAATCGGTGACTGAGACTGAGGTAATTCCTGATGTAATACGTGATTATTATTACCTGTCTCCCAGGCATGATCTAGTTTGAAAGAATCCTCTGAACTGTAAGAACTTTCATACAAGCCCACACATTTGACATACTTATCTTCCTCTGTCCACAAAGACAAAACACAGCCATCGACTTGCAAAGCTTGTCCTAATTGTTGGGTGATAGCTGCAAAAATATCTTCAGGATCTAAGCTAGAGCGAATCGCGCTCGTAATGGTATTAATTAGCGATTCCCGTTTCGCCAGAGCACGCACTTGCTCGTAAGCATAAGCTTGAGATAAAGCTAAAGCTGCCTGATCCGCCACCATCACCACTAACTGCACTTCGTCTGTTGACCACACGCGGGGCTGCTTGCACTGGTGCAGCGCCAGCACCGCCATAAGTTCTTGTCGGCAAATCAGTGGAACTACCAAGCTAGAGCAAATATTAGCTGTAGCAAAAGCAGCAGCGCGACTTAATAGCTCGGCACTATCGCCCTGAATGCGCTCATCTGTTGCTACATCATGAATCACCTGCACTTCCCGGATTTCCCATACTGACTGCGCTAGTAGAGCGGGATGGGG
>CASBQC010000192.1 GCA_949127805.1 Nostocales cyanobacterium PMM_0081 | reverse complement strand
GGAAAAATTTGGTTAAATATCAAGTTTAATTTGGATAGCTTAACTTAGCTGACAGAGATATTAACTTTAATTATGTTGTTGATTTGCAATATAAATGGACTGTATCATGTGCGGAGCAACTAGATTATGAAGAGAAAAATCCTTGGTGTTGCACCATCGCTAACTACCACTCTTGTGGTAAGTCAAGCTATAATTCAACCTGCACAAGCCACTCAGGTATCAGAAAATCCGCTCACGACGACAGATTTTCAAAGCTATCAAAATATTCCTAACAGGGGGGAGCATACTCTGTCGCTCATTCTTATTTTAGTTGGAGTTGGCTTAGTTTTTGGCTCTACTGTTAATTTAATTTATAAAGCACTGAATCCGGGCAAGCCATCTGCTATTGTTGCAGAATCTGTGCCTAGACCAAAAGAGAATAATCAGACTGGGGCTTTTGTTGGTACTATATCTGAAACTAAAGAAAGCATTACTAATGCATATGTTGAACAAGCTCATACCTTGTTGAAAGAAGGAGACACTCAAAAAGCGATCGCTCAATTCACTAATGCAATTCGTACTCGTCCCAACGATGCTTACCTTTACAGTGAACGTGCGAACTTGCGTCGCAAAAATCTAGAAGATAAAGATGGAGCACTTGAAGATTACACTCAAGCGATTAATCTTCATCCAGAGAACCCGCTGTTTTACCTTTGGCGCAGCCAGCTTTATTATGAGATCGGCGATCAGTTAAAAGCAATGACAGACTACAACACTGCTATTCGTCTTGCTCCTGAAGATACAATGTATCACTCTTTTCAAACAAAGGGAAACTCATCAACACCCTGAATAGTAATTAAAATAGGCGATCGCATTTAATACAGCTTGATTCAACAATCAAGGCAAAATCAGTTATGCTAATATTGTGCCCTCCCCCAGCCTCGGCTACGGGAAGAGGAGGAAATCTGGCGATCGCAACCAGAAATTTGAATGTCGCAGATGGTGCGGTAGTTATTGTAAGTAGTAGAAACACTGTTCCAAATGCCCAAGGTGCAGGCAATCTAGAAGTAACTGCCAAAAATATCCACCTCAATAATCAAGGGACTATTTCTGCGGAAACATTCTCAGGTCAAGGTGCAAATATTACACTAAAAGTTGAAGATTTTTTAAGATTATGGCGTAATAGTGGAATTTCTGCTACTGCGGGTACTGCCGAAAAAGGCGGCAATGGCGGTAATATCAGCAAGGTGAAGTAACGCTGATTTCTAATGCAGCTAATACCGAACCTCAAAATTTCGGTGCCGCTACCTGTGTGGGTAATTTGCCAAGCTCAAATTGAAAGGGAGATTATCTTTTTTAACGCAGAGGGACGCAGAGTCAGATCAATTTACATATTTCGGATATTCGCAATTGAAAAAGTTCGCTTGCTTAATTTTAAATAGCAAGAACAAGCTAAATATACGTTTAGTAACAGGCGATCGCCCGACAAAAGAATGATTTTTCAAAATATTTCACAGTATATTCCTTTTATAAAGGAATATACTGTGAATGTCAAGAAAGCAGATTGCCCGTAGAAATTCGCACAAAGGGAAAGTAATACGTGAAATTACACAAGTACTTTTAGAGAGAGGTAACTCTCAATGACTCAGGGTTGGAAACACCTATGCATTCGATTGGGATTTTTGATGATTTTGGGGGAGGTAGAACCGTTATCAGTAGCAAACACTGCCTTGGCAGATACTACCGCAGCATCTGCCGAAAGTACTCACGTTCTACCTGGGGAGATTTTAGAGTTAGATACAATTTCTGTACCATTCTCACCAGCATCAGTAAATACGGCTCAACTTCAGAAGCCAATTGAAACTCCCCAAAACCCATCACCAGATATATTCCGCCGACCAGACGAGAACAATCCGCCGATTATACCAGAAAAGATTCCGCCAATCCCACCTCCAGAAGAGTTGTTTCCTTCACCTGTAGCACCTTCGACAACTCCGGAAGTAGTTCCCAATCAGTTTTCGGGAAGTATTAGAATTGATCGCTTTAAAGTAGTTGGTAGTAGTGTATTCAGCCCTCAAGAATTAGCTAAAGTTACCGAAAACTATATCAATAAACCGATTACCTTTGCTCAACTATTACAAGCTTCAGAAGCAGTTACTAAACTATACCGCGATAAAGGTTACATTACCTCCGGCGCGTTCATCCCCGCTAACCAAACCTTCAAAACTAGGGGAAGTACCGTCACCATTCAAGTTGTGGAAGGTGGCTTAGAAAGCATCCAAGTTAGTGGTCTAAAGCGACTTAACCCTAATTATGTCCGCAGTCGTCTTGTCGTAGCTACTGGCAAACCCCTGAACGTAAATAAACTTTTACGAGCACTGCAACTACTTCAACTCAATCCGCTGATTAAGAATATCTCTGCGGAACTCGCGACTGGGGCAAATGCTGGTAGTAGTATACTAGTTGTCAAAGCAAGTGAAAGAAAGACATTCAGAACTGAAATTAGCTTAGACAATAATCGTTCTCCCAGTATTGGCAGCTTTCAGCGACAAATTCAACTCAATCAAGCTAACTTGTCGGGATTGGGAGATAGTTTAAATATTGCTTACGCTAAGACTGATGGTAGCAACGATGTTGAAGCAAGTTACACCCTGCCGATAAATGCTTACAATGGAACGTTGCAATTTAGCTTCAATTACACAAACAGCCGTGTAATTGAAAAACCATTTGACTTTTTAAATATCCAAGGAACATCACAAGACTTTTCCATTACATTGCGTCAACCGATAGTGCAAACCCCCAACGAAGAATTTGCTTTGGGAGTGACTGCATCTCGTCGGGAAAGTGATGTTAGTTTCTTAGGAACCCCCTCCACCGGTGAACGATCGCCATTTGATTCACCAGGACCTAGGGATGGACAGACACGCTTATCAATATTACGATTTTTTCAAGATTGGACTAAACGCAATAGCCGACAGGTATTGGCAGCGCGATCGCAATTTACTTTTGGTATAGATGCTTTCGATGCTACCATTAACCCAAATGCCCCTGATGGTCAATTTTTCTCATGGCGAGGACAAGGACAGTGGGTAAGGCTTTTAGCTCCAGATACATTCTTCTTAGTTCGTGCCGATGCTCAACTTGCAGACAGAGCATTAGTGCCTTTAGAGCAGTTTGGTTTCGGAGGTCAACGCACTGTACGTGGTTATCGTCAAGATTTGCTATTAGTTGATAAAGCTTTTTTGGCTTCTATCGAATTAAGATATCCAATTTTGCGCGTTCCACAAGTGGGAGGTGTGCTACAAATTACTCCATTCGTTGATTTTGGCACTGGTTCGGGTGGTACTAGTACAGGGGTTGCTAATGCTCCTAATAACCTCGCATCAACTGGTCTGGGGTTATTGTGGCAAAGCAACAATGTCAATGCTCGTTTTGATTGGGGTATTCCTTTAGTTTATGTAGATTCACGTAGAAATTCGTTACAAGAAGATGGTTTGTATTTTTCTGTTGTTTATACGCAACCATTTTAATTTTTGTAAGTCAGTTTTTTAGAAAAAGTTTTCTTAAATGTAGTAAGCGGCTCTCATACCGTTTCACAAAAATATTGATACAAATACAAACCTGTAGAAACGTAGCACTTGGTAGTCTCTACAGGTTTGTATTTGTATCGCTATTAACGTTAAAACCAACGTAATATCACTAAAGCAGAAGCCATTAGGAGTGCTCAAATTAACATGTTAAAAAATCCTTTATACGAGCATCCCTACTACTGGACACCCTATGTTCTAGTAGGTAATTGGCTTTAAGCTGATACTTTTAACCGCGACATCTTCCGACATCTAGGATATCTTGGACATCGAGTATAACATCGCCGACAGAATCGGTGAAGGTCTTTTCGTAGTCAAAGCTTCAGCGCTGAAACCCGTAGTCAAAGCTAAAGCGCTGAAGCGCTAACTACGAAGTTACAAATTATCTAAACTTTGTAAAACTTCCTCTACCGATTGATATCGCTTTTGAAAGTCAAAAGCCACCATTTTGTTTAAAATCTCAGCCAACTCTTGAGAAGTATCTTCTGCAAAATGTTGCCAAGCAAGTTCTGTCGTCGATTCTCGTTCAAAAAGTTTCGCAGGTGTCCCAGTTAAAGCTTGAATGCCAATCATTCCTACAGCATAGATATCGCTGTTTAATCTGGGATGTCCCATAAACTGCTCAGGTGGTGCATAACCCGCAGTACCCACCGCTACTGTGGGATTTTCTGCTTGCATCTGAGGCTGAATTTGTTTAACGGCACCAAAGTCAATTAAAACCATTCGTTGGTCTTGTTTGCGTCTAATTAAGTTGCTAGGTTTGATATCGCGATGGATGACACCACGAGCATGAATAAACTTCAGTATTTGCAAAAGGTCTTTGAGGCAACTTACAACTTCAGCTTCTGGAATCGACTGACCAGAGGGCAATTCTTCTTGGAGAGTTTCTCCTATAATATACTCTTGCACCAAGTAAAATTGCTGGTTTTCTTCAAAATAAGCCATTAATTTGGGAATCTGATCGTGATGACCCAAAATATCTAAAATTTCCGCCTCAGTTTTAAATAAACGTCTGGCAATATCTAAAAATACGTCATCAGTGCGAGCCGGTTGCAAGTGCTTAACTACACACATAGGGTTGCCCGGTAGATGAGTATCTTCAGCTAAATAAGTATAACTAAACCCCCCAGAACCAAGCACCTCAGTAACTTTGTAGCGATTGTTTAACAGTCTTTCTGGTTGTGAGCTATCATAAAACCCCTTCCCTGTCTGCGTTGTCGAATTTCCTCCTTCCCTTAAAAGTGCTTGTAATAGCGAGATGTTTTCATTTTGCTCTTTAATCTGAAGTGATATTTTTTCTTTTTCTTGCTTGTTTTTAAATGATGTATAACCAAGAACACCTACGGCTGCGACAATAAAGCCTAACGCTGGGGATGCTAAAGGTATCCACCCTGCATAAGTAAAAATAACAAAATTGCTAAAGGACAGTATTACTAGAGTACCGACACCCAAGAGTCCTAAGCGCAGTGGATGCTGAATGCGCCATCCGAGTATACCACCCGCGAAAGTCCATCCCCATATCCAGAGAATTTCACCCCATTCAGGTAAAAACCAAAATAGAGGTCGTTTTCCTGAAGCTGCATCGAGAATCTGACTCACCATATGTGCATGAATTGTTATTCCAGGCATTTTGCCAGAATCGTCCTGCTTGCCATTACTATAAGGTGTATTACGAATATCTTGGGAACTTGGTGCAGTGGAGCCAATTAAGATAATACGATTTCTTACCCAACTCGGTTGGAAGCGATCGCCTAACACATCTGAGAAATTAATTTGTTGAGCAACGTTATTTTGCGATCGGTAGTTTAACAGTATTTGAAAGCCACTGGCATCTATCCCTTGATAACCACCTGAGTCAGTTTCTAGACGTTTAAACAACGTTTTCCTTAATTGCATTTGCATTCCCCCAGCAGTGAATTTGGGTTCAATATTCAAGTATTGAAGAGCCAGTTGAAATCCAAAGGAAGCTGGAGTTTGACAATTTGACTTGCGATTGGGTTTAACTACTAGTAAATTTCGCCGAATTAACGTATCTCCGTCTTCCGGGATATCAGCAAATCCTGCGTTCTCCGGTTCTACACCCATCGGTGGTGGTACAGATTTAACATTCTTTGCGCCTAATGTACAGATAGGAACAATGCGTGAACTCTGTTTTATGCGTGTTAATAACTTCTGATGACCAGGTTCCACTGGTTGATCGCGAAAGAAATCTAAACCAATAACTTTTGGTTCATAGCGCTCTAGTTTGCTCAATACTGTGTCTAAAGTTTCCCCACTCGGCGATCCCTGTTTTAAATTTTGAATATCGTCTTCGCTAAATCCCACAATCAACAAACGCGGGTCTGGACCCAGAGGAGTACGTCTTTGCATCATCTGGTCAAAAGCTTTCATTTCTATAGGCTCTAACACTCCCAACCGTTGAGCCCCAACCACCAACACACCAGTAATTAAACTAATCACAACTACAGGCTGTGTCAGGACATTTCTTAAGTTGGTAAGCATAAGCAATTAAAAATCAAAAATATAAATTTATCATTTTCTTCTGTTTTTTTCGCGTTGCTGATTTTCAATATATTGTAATATTTAAACCCTTATTTATAGAGACGTTCCGCGCCCTACGTCTCTACCAATAATTGGGGATTTCATATTAATATTCAGCAAGGCGGTTTTTTATATTATACCTTTTTACTCCTCATAGGAAGTTGCATTGTCATTGGTAGTACTCAGTAGACATCTCCGAAAAAGAATGTAGAGACGTAGCTACGTCTCTACAAGGGTTTCGGACAACGCATAATTAAATTCGGTCGATGTCTAGTCATTGCGACGAAAAAAGCAATAGAAGTTGACTTTAAGCTACCACGATAGAACGCAACTTGGTATCAACTAATGCCACCAAGTCTATTGTTGAGATAAATTACAGTATGCTTTGTGGTTGACAACCAGATGACATGCCGATGAAACTGCCAATCAAAACCAAAATACCAAACATTAACAATAAACCGCCGCTCACCTTAATAGCAACATTTCCATCAGGTCGAATTTCTGACCGAGATTTATCGCTATTGATAACAAGAAAAATACCAGAGACAATTACAACAATTGCTGCCACCAAAAATTTATAGCAGTTCATAATTCCTTACTTGTAAAAATGGTTTTTTCTAAGATTTGACTAATTGAATTACACCGCAGGCTTGCCGACCACCGCCGGCTTCTTCTGCCGTACCCCCAGCTTTCTTTTGATCGACCAACTTATGCACAATCACGGCACTACCATCACTATCAAATAAGCTTGTCGGACTATCAGAAAGAGTAAAACTATTAGAAAAAGTTTCCATTCTCCCCTTACCCACAGCACTAATTTTGATATTTTGTAAATCTCCTAAATGATAAGGATGATTTTTTTCCACAGGAGTTGATGAACCGAATGGACCTGGGTCAAAATGTCCACCCGCAGAACTAAAAGGCTTTTCTAGTTGAGCTTCACAGACACCTTTTTCGTGTATGTGAATGCCATGAAGTCCAGGGGTTATAACTTTAGGATCGCCTTCAATTTCAACAGCAACCCAGACAAAACCATTTCCCGTCTCCATTACTTTCAATGTGCCTGTGATCCCAGGACCGGCGATCGCAGCTTTCGCTTGCACGTTTTTACTAACATTTTTTCCAGAGTCACTACAAGCTGATATTAATAGTAGCAATATCAAAGCTAGGTGATAGATGAATTTCATAGTTTGTTATGAAAGGTAACTGGGAATTGGTAATTGGGAATTGGTAATTGGGCACCTTCGCACCCTCGCATACATAGAAAAGAGATTTTGCTTTATTCCGATTACCACATTCCCCATTCCCCATTCCCCATTTTCCCTATAAATTTACGCATCAATTACAACTTTGCTACCAATAACAGGGTAAGAAATGCAAGTGAGAATGTAGCCTTCTTGAACTTCGCTTTCTTCCAAACCTTCGGCTTCACCTTCTAACCTGACTTCTCCTTCTAGCTTGCGTTTCTTGCAGGTACCACAAACTCCAGCAAGGCAACTCCTGCGAATTTTCACCCCTTCCTGGTCAGCCAAATTTAAGATGGGTTCTTCACCATCACAATCGACTTCTTTACCTGACTTAGAGAAAACTACAACGGTTTTGCTGGAGGAGGTTGACTTGGGCAAGGTGGGAGTTGGTGTTGCGACGACGGATGCACTTACGGCAACATTCTTACCACCATTTGATTCTGGAACAGGTTCTCTAGACAAATTCCTCATCATATCCATGAAGCCAACAGCAGGGGTGGGGTTAGGAGTCGTGTTGCTAGGGTTCGTTTGTTGTTTCGGCTCAACAGATTTGGGCTTTTTCTTCGGGGGTCCAAAGCTTTCTTCATAGTAGTTTTGCATGGGGAAGCTAATACTTTCAAGCATTTGTTTGGTGCCTTCCATGAAAGTATCTGGTCCGCATACATAAACAGTGCGAGCGCGATAGTCAGGCGCAACAACTTGCAACATAGCTGCATCTAGTCTGCCTGTTAAACTTAGCCAACTATGACCAGGTTCATTGCGAGTTGTAGAGACTGCTAAATGAAAATTCGGATACCGCGCAGACATCATCTCTAGTTCATGCCGATAAATGATATCACGGGGGCTGCGAGCGCAGTGAAAAAAGATAATATCGCAATTAGCACCGGTATCACATAGCCACCGAGACATAGACATCATCGGTGTGATCCCGCTACCCCCAGAGATTAACAACAGTTTTTGTGAGGGATTGGCGAAGCAGGTAAATTTACCCAAAGGTCCATTCACCTTAATAATACTGCCCGGTGTAACGTTGTCGTGCAACCAGTTAGAAACCAGACCTTTTGGTGTATTTGGTTCACAACCAGCAGGAGGGGGGACACGTTTAACGGTGATTTCTAAGGTGTGGGGACGTGAGGGAGTTGACGAGATGGAATAGGAACGTGATATTTCTTCACCATTAATTTCCAAATCTAGGTTAACAAACTGACCGGGTTTGTAAGTAAATAACACCGGAGAATCACACGCAAAACGAAAGGTTCTAACATCATGTGTCTCATCGATAACACTGATGCAGCGGACTGTTAAGTCTCCTTTTGTCCAGCGTTGGAGGTTGGCAGGCTCTACCATCGCCACTGGCATATATTCTTGAGGAGGGACAACAGCTGGTTGAGCGGGTAAAGGTGATTCTACTGGTTTGGTCTGAACTTTTGGCGACGAAGCAACTTCAATTATTTCTTGATTATCTGATTCGCGGCTTGGTTTTTTTGCCGCTGGTATTTCTACTATCGTGTCATCGTTTGAACTATTTTCTTGAATTGAACTAATTCCTACAACCATCAAGAAATATCTACCGACTTGAATTGAGTCGCCATTTTTGAGTAGATAATCATGATTGACTTGGGCACTGTCGCCATTTAGCCGGGAACCACAGCTGCTGGCAAGGTCAGCATAATAATAATTATTATCTTTTTGGGAAATTTTCCCATGCATCCGGCTGACTTCGTTGCCATCTAAAACTAAATCACAGTTCAACAAGCGCCCAATATAACACTCCTGATTCGGTTTTTTTTGTAGGTTTAAATCTACTTCTTGCAGTTGTTCTGGCTTCTTTGGATCTATTACTTTAATTTTAATCATGCCCATTTCCTTCAAGAATGTTAGTTAAATTGTGCAACAATCCACATCGCAAATTTATATTACAACTTTTACTGCAATAACACTTATTTCACTAACGTTGCTAATAACTACCTACAGTATAAGTAGGGTGAATTACGGAAAACTACCACAAACAAATAATATCAGATCCCATAGATAATTTAGATGAATTCACAGTTAATAGTAAAGATAGCAGGGCTACATATGCTGTCTAGTCTGAAGACTTTTTTTGTGGATCAATTGAATATAGAAAAATTAATTTTCACATGAATAGTGCCCATTATATGATACTGATTATATTCGTGGTTGCGCTCAACAACGCAACCACAAATATAATTAAATTTGAGTCACGGCAGCTATGTGCCCTAAACTATGTTGAAGGCGAACACTGACCATTTTTAAGACATTCTTTGCCAGTAGTGGGTCTTGTGAAAGTACTGCCTCGAAATCTTTTGCTTTGATAGCTAAAGCCCGAATTCTGACTTCACCTGCAACTACTGTTGCTGCATATTGGCTATAGGTCAATACTTCTAGTTCACCAATAGTTTGCCCTGAGGAGATAATCATACCTTTGCCTGTATTGCTGGGAAGTACTTTTGCCTCACCATCAATTAAAACTATCAGTTCAAAGGCAGGTCTTCCCTCTTTGCAGATTTCTTGTTGAGGATGATAAATGCGTACTTCGCTATTACGTGCCAGTTCAATCAAAGCATTTGCCTTGATATCTTGGAAGAAGCTGCTGTTATAAAGCCATAACAGCTTTTCTAAGGTTCCTACAGATTCGGTGATTGTATTTTCCTGCAAGGGTCGCATTTCCCACTGGAGGTGGAGAACCAAATCATCTCCACTACTAAAACGAACGAAATCTCCAGATTTCAGTTGTTTTTGCTGGTCGTGAATGTGTTCTTTGCCAATGCGTAGACCGTTGCTGCTTCCTAAATCTTTAACGCTAACTCCTTTTTCATCGAGATAGAATATAGCGTGCTGTCGCGAAACACGGTTATCGGAAATAACGATATCGTTCTCGTGTCCCCGTCCAACTTGAATTGTTGGCTGCTGGAACATCCGCTTTTCTGTGCGTCCCATTACTCTGACTTGAGCAACTAGAGTTGGTACAGTAGCAGATCCATTTCCTTGGTGAGTTTGACCGAGAATTATTTGTGCTGTTTCTTGGACGAGGGGATCTTTATTTTGTTTGCCATCCAGCAATAAGTGAGCTTGCTCAAAGGCAACAGAAGGATTACACTGATGCAGGGCATAAAGACAGGCAGCTTGTACTAAAGGATCTACATCTAGTAAGAGTGCAAGCAGGACATCATTGATTGGCTCTGTAGTTTGTGTGCGGTTACCACCTAAGTTAGTAGGGGCAGAGTTAAAAGAATAGGATTGTGTTTGTTGCTCTGAGTAATTGCTGGTGACACCAAGTTCTGTGGATATGGACACAGGTTGAGTAATCTCTTCCTTTTGTCGTAATGAAGAGATTACTCTCGGACTCAAACGCTTTTGCCATCTTGACTGCTCATCGTTAGATTGGAGAATTTCTTCGATGACATTTGTTGCCAATATACCTATTGAACGACCAATGTCGAGAGTTGCTGGTGAGTCTCCGAGCAATTCTAAAATGCGAAATAACTGAGTGGTAATGAGTTTTTTCTTTTCTTGTACGGCTTGTCGCAGCAAGACATAAACAGGTGCGTGGGGGTTAGGCACTGAATTATGCAGCATTTGACCATACACGGCTAAATTTTGCAGTTGAGCGAGTAAAACTTCAGCTTTCACAAGAAGTGGACCGTCTTGATGAAACATTTCCGCGAACACTTGTTCGTGTTCGTCTGTTGTAATGGCATATTCTTGTCTTAATGCCATGATTTGCTTTTGCCTGCGCTCGATCGCTTCAAGTAAGGGTGTACCACTTTCCAGTAGTTCCTGAATTAGCGATTCTGATGCACGTCGATAGGCTTCGATCCGCAATTGGGTTTCCCGACCGCGTTGCTTTTGGGGTTCTAAAAGGGTATAATCTTCAATTCCCAGTTCTGCTAAGACGGCGTAATGTTCCTCATCATTTACGTTGAGTTCTTGACGCATATCCTTGAGAACTTCCAAACTGTCTGCGGAACTACTTACTTTTCCTTCTTCTAAAGCTTCACGCAAAACTCCTTTATAAACTTGCACTCGGTCTGCACGCTTAAAACCAGGTAGTACTTTGGCAAGAACGTATACTTCATCGGGAATTAAATCTTGTAGGGAACGTCCATCAAGTAGCTTTGACCAGTCTACTGCTAGCTTGTTGAGTTGACGACGCAAATTACTTGCCAGACTTTCGCGAGTATAACGCTCTCGGCTGCGAGTCAAGCTGCGATACAGCCACAAGCTGCTGACGATGACAATAAAACCGTTGAATGCCAGTGTACCCCAATCTGGCAGTAAGCTGAGGTTAGGACGACCGCCAAACATAAAGAAGACGTTGAAGGAAACAAATACACACAAGACAAAAATGACATGGAGTACTTGTTCTTCGTTTAAATATTTGTTTTTAGAATGCAGATAAGCTCTATAGGCATTTTCTATGGCTACACTGACGAAATAGCTAGCGATCGCAAAAACTCCCAATGTTATTGGTGCTGCAATTAACTTGGGAATAGGAATTGCTTGATTAAAGAAGTAAAATCCTGGATTGAAGAGTGTGCGTAATTGCCCTTCTTCATGAGTCCATGCACCAGAGTAATAGTAGTCCCAGTTGCCTGCGTACAGAAAGTAGAACCAATAAAATCCGAACATCAAACCAAAGTAACTATAAAAAAGTATCTTTTGGTCTGGTTTGGTGATTCCCTCCCAGTAGGAACGCTCGGCGTCAATGTCTATACAAGGAGATTGACAACTTACACAAGCACTTTTTTCTTGACCAGAACTATCAACAGTCCGACAAGTTGACTGGGTGATGCTTTGGGGTGGTTTGTCGTGAGCATCGCTTCCTAATAACCCCCGTGGACCTGTGTAAAACATTTGTACAGGTGCCATTGGGCAAAAATACTGACACCAGCTTCTTCCTTTGTAAAGAAAGCCTGTAGTAATGGCTGATCCGATGGTAAATAGCAGAAAAATCGCCATTAATGTGCAATCGCCATTCACAAACAAAATGCGAATGTTCAAACCCAGGTAAAATAAACCCAATTGCAGATATAGATAATTGCGTCCCAGCCAAGACTCTTTCTCTACACCTACGAATTCTTTACGAACGTTACCTGTGTCTGGGTTAACCACTTTGCGCTTGCGTTGAATTCCTAAAGCGCGAGGAATTTGCGAGAAGAAATATAATGGACAAATCCGTCGCCAAAATTCATGACCGAATACCAGTAAGACCATGATTCCTACAGGCAGAACCATTGCCCAAAATACCCGTGGACCTATGCGGTATGGCTTTTGGGGCAAACATACTTCCTGAATTTTGACGCAACTTGAGGGATCGAGATATTTCTCTGGATGGAGATGAAAAGGACTGATGATATTACTTGGGTCTGTCAACGATCTCGTAATTGGATCGTAAAATAGAGAAAATATTAACGTCAGCCAGCCTATTGCTAGTAACCACCTGACGAGATGCATTTTTTTTTCTTCAACTTGACTAATCATCTGTTGCGTGCTTCTCGATAGCAAGATATAAAAAACAGTCATGATTTTGCACATGACGAGGGTTTTGCCCGTCTCCTATGGAGAGTAAGTATAATAACTGACTCTTCATAGCTTTCAAAAAATGAAAGCAATAACTGAGATAATACTACCAATTGTGGTAACAAAATTCGGAAATTACTGATTTTTGCAACATTCTATTAATGGTGCATCGGCAATTCCCCCCAAATTTACCGATCGCAATAAGTCTTCCCAATCAGTCTTTAATTCGGCATCATTAGGACGTTGACGTCTTAACTGCGCTAGATTTGTCAAGGCATCGGTGAAAGAACCAGACAATGCATAGATATTAGCACGTTCCCGTATATCTGAAGACGCTAAATCTCTTTGTAATTTTTCGTCGGGTGCGAGACGGAGAATTGAGCCTTGCACAACTAAGTCTCGGCTGCGTTGGGAGCGATCGCACACCACTGAGAAAAACCAACGGTAAGTTTTGCCTACCTTAAGTTCTGGAGTTGAATTACCAGGTATGACGCTGACAATTCCTGGTTTCCCTGGAGTTTTAAAAGTTGTTTTATTAATTACCTCCTGATTTTCATCTTGTAAAACTAGTTCTAGTTCAGCATTAGTTTGCGGAACGTAGAAAAATAATGTTGGATAAGAGAAAGTGGTTATTTGAGGATCTTCTAAGGGTGCAAGAGCAATAATTGACTGATTGTCGGATGTGCAACTTGCTCCCCTAGTTTTTCGTGATACCCGCGTAACTGGTGGAACTAGCGCTATTTGAGTTTGATTTTGTGCATTTGTATTCGTTGTTGAATTATTTACAGCAGCACCAGACTCGGTATTTACATTCGGATTTTCACCGACAATAGTTTCATTGTCTGGTAGTTTTTGCGTCCGCGTTGCTGCGGGGATCAATCGTCCGGGTTTCCCAAAGTCAAAGTTAGCGGGTATATATAGAAGATTGCGTCTTGTTTTGCTATTGAGGAGGCGATCGCGTTCTACATAACTTTTAATATTACTAATAGCGATCGTTGCATATGTATCTCCAGGTTTTGCCTGTAGTGCTTGTTGAAAATAATTTAAAGCAACTGGGTAATTACGAAGCTTTGTAGCATTATAACCCTCTAGCATATACTTACCATAATTGCTATAGCTAGATTTCGCTTGCATCAGCAAGATCGTGGGAACATCTGCTGGTATCTTTATGGAGCAGCCAGCAGGTAATACCAAGGCAATAATTGCGATAACGCTGATGTATTTTGTCAAGATTTGGTATTTCACGGCTGATGCGCTACTAGTAGCGCTACTGATAGTCTGTATTTTACTACAAAATTGGTGCTTATCATTCCGCAATTACAATGACTTAAAATATCAAGGTGTAATTTCCACCCTATTTTCACAGCACAAGTATAAATAAGATTTCTGATTGAGCCGACATGCTGTTGGCATTTGCGATCGCGTTGCGTCGGCTAGTCTTCTTGAAAGAGCGTCAGCAAAACACTTTCAGTGGTCTATTTCCAAGAGCGATCGCTCCACTCATCACTAAAGCACTTATTACCCTCAACTTCCAAATATTTTGTCGATGATTTTGAATCATATCAGTTTTGTCTCCCGAAAATTTATCTGTAATTTATCCGAGTCAAAATAATTCATAATTTATAATTAATAATTCATAATTTCACTTCTAGTTCGTAGTACCCACCACTGATTGTAGACCAAAATAATTCATAATTATTTGGTCAACTAAATGAGTGGCGATCGCTATCTAATAACCCCTAGCTATAGCTAATCTTCGTTCAGTTATTAAGAATTGAACTGCATAGTTGAGAATCAAAATTCGCTCTCGCAAAATCGCTTTACGCTAAACTTATAACTTAGGATGTTTGTCAAAGCGAATACAATTAATTAATCTTAATCAAGTCAAATGAAAAAAGTTATTAAAAAAGCCCTAACTTTGCTTTCAGTATATTACGCATACATGATAGAATATAGGGCTGAGTTAATTTTATGGGTTCTTGCCGGGTCTTTGCCAATTATTTTGATGGGTGTTTGGATACAAGCAGCACAAAATGGAAAATTCGGTTTGACACCTGTGGATTTTGCGCGTTACTTTCTGGCAGTTTTTTTAGTTAGGCAATTTACAGGTGTCTGGGTAATTTGGGAGTTTGAAAGAGAGGTAGTGGAAGGCAAGCTTTCATCACGATTGTTACAACCGCTCGATCCAGTATGGCATCATGTTAGCTCTCATCTTTCCGAAAGAGTTGCGCGGATGCCCTTTGCTTTCTTGTTAGTGATATTGTTTTTTGTACTTTATCCTCAGGCTTTTTGGTTGCCGAGTTTTGCTAACTTGGTGTTGTTTGCAGTGTCGGTAATGCTAGCTTTTGCTTTGCGATTTGTCATTCAATACACTTTAGCAATGTTCGCTTTTTGGACAGAACGAGCTAGCGCGTTAGAAAATTTTTGGTTATTGTTTTATTTATTTTTATCGGGAATAATTGCCCCTTTAGAAGTTTTTCCCGAACCTGTGAGAGCGATCGTACTTTTAACACCTTTCCCTTATTTAATTAATTTTCCTGCGAGTCTTTTGGTTGGGCTACCTGTAGATATAACGCGGGGATTTTTGACAATGATTGGTTGGTTTTTGGTGTTTTTGGGTGTAAATCGCTTGCTTTGGCGTCGGGGGTTGAAGCAGTATTCTGGGATGGGAGCGTAAAGACTTATCTAAATTTGACGCTTACAAGGGAACGTCTCTATTCGTAGTAGGCACTTAAGTGCCCAATATAAGCGATAAATCGCTTACTACGGCTAGAAACAATTGTATATATTTATATTTAATAATAAATATATACATAGATAATTTTTTTATTATTTCCCATGTCACAAGCTAGATAAAATGCCTTATTATACTAAAATGATACTCAGTTCAAATGAACATTTACTGCACTAATCCTAACTGCCCCCATCCGGAAAACCCAGTCTCTGATGAGTTACGCAATCTTAAGAGTCACCAGCAAAGATACTGTAGTAGCTGTGGAATGACTTTAATTTTAAAGACTCGCTACCTACCCTTAGAGCAAATAGGCTGGGGAGGATTTGGCAAGACGTTTTGCGCTTGGGATGCTCACCTTCAGCAGCAGTGTGTTGTCAAGCAGTTGCAGCCAAGAAATACTTATAGAAATGCTTTTTCAGCATTAGAGCTTGAATCAATAAAAAAGTCTTTTGAGGAAGAGGCAAGAGCCTTGAGAGATATCAAGCATGAACAAATTCCTCAACTGTATGATTACTTTGAATTGCCAGCACATTCTGGTTCACAAGAAGAATTATTTTATTTAGTGCAAGAATATGTCCAAGGTGAAACTTTGGATAAGGAACTTAACAAAAAAGGTCGTTTTTCAGAAACTGAAGTTTTACAGGATTTAGGACAACTCCTGAAGGTACTTAAGTACATACATGAAATAAGAAAAGTTATTCATAGGGATATCAAGCTTTCTAATATCATTCGTCACCAAAATGGAACGCTTTATTTGATAGATTTTGGTGCAGCGGTGAAGCGGAAATTAGAGCCAAAAATCCCTGTTGAGCAATCAATGGCAATGGGAACTCCGATATTTGCACCACCAGAACAACTAGCTGGTAAAGGAGTATTTGCTTCTTCAGATTTATATTCTTTAGCTGCAACCTGTATTTGTTTGCTCACAGGTAGAAATGTCAATGAGCTTTGGAATCAAAATAGGTGGATTTGGAGAGAATACGTTAATGTAAATGACAATCTGGCAAACATTTTAGATCGGATGTTGTCATATCAACCAGAGGATCGTTATGAGTCTGCTGAGTCAGTAATTACTGCTCTTTCTGGGCAAATACCGGTAAATCCAAAGCCTTCGGGTGCTAGGGAAAATTATCGGAGCGAAAATCAGCGTGAATCTCAAGGTTTTAATGATACGACAATTCGCGATCGCACAAGTTTTTACTCTAAGTTTAAGAGGCTTGCGAAGAAACTATTTTTGCCAGTCGGATTAATTTTATTAGGAAGCGCGATCGCATTCTTAATCAACTGGTGGCTACACCCCCTTATTTGCGACTTTAAAAATCAAAATGGATTCAGTTGCGGTGAAGCAATTTTGATTCCCCAAAATCCGAGAATTGCTAACGCAATTTTTGACGACAAGGAAAGAGGAACCACTGCATTTGGGCAAGGAAATTTCAAGCAAGCTATTGGATATTTTAAAAGATACCTTGATTCTAATCAAAATGACCCCGAAGCACGAATTTATCTAAATAATGCTTTAGCAGCTATGGCAAAAAATCCTCTAAAAATTGCCGCTACTGTGCCAATTATTGACGATCAACTTAATGGTTCAAATGACATTGCCGAACAAATGTTGCGCGGATTTGCTCACGTTCAAGATAATTTTAATCAAAATAAAGGAATTGACGGAAGACTGCTGTTTCTGGAAATAGCGAGTACAGGTGGGCAGAAAAATAAAATTAGGAAAATAGCTGATGCGATCGCTACTCAAGAAAATATCTTAGGAGTCATCGGTTATTATACCAGCGATAGTATACAAGAAGCTGCGCCAGCTTATGACGGAAAAATGGTAGCTATATCTCCTACTAGTAGCGCTGTTAGAGATGCTGCTTTTAAATTAAATAGCTACATTTTTCGCGTATCTCCAGATAACTCGGCTGCGGCTGATAAATTAGCTAAATATATCGTCTATCAAAATTTGAAAAAAGTAGCTATTTTTTATGAACCTAATGAATCATTTGCTGCATCTTTAAAGAAAGAATTTGAAAGGGTTGTATTTCTAAATAGAAGACAGCTTGTTGACGAATGTCCGGTAATTCAAACCACAACTGAAGTCTTCAAATGTTTGCAACAAGCAAAACAAAGTGATGCAGAGGTAATTATGTTAGCCTTTAGCGATAAAGTGGCACGCATTGCAACAACACTTATTCTTAACCAAAGCGAAAATATCACCATACTCGGTGCAGATACTCCATATCTCGAAGCTGTCAGTCAAATTAATATTCCAGTTGATAAGCTAAGAATAGCCGTTCGCTGGCATAGAAGTAATAGTGCTAACTCTAAGTTTGAGGAGGAATCTGTAAAGCTTTGGGGAACTGGAGATGTGAACTGGCGAACTGCAATGTCCTATGATGCTACTATGGCGATGGTTGAAGCACTCAGACGCACTCAGGGGAATTACACCCGTCAGCAGCTTTACGAAGTGTTGAATCAGCGTGATTTTTCCGCTGAGGGTGTATCAGCAAAGGTGGAATTTAACAATTTAGGCGATCGCAAACCATTACCGGGTATCGGTGTCTTGGTTAAAGTTGAAAATAACAGGTTTGTTGTCGATAAAACATCATATAATCAGACATCTACAGAAAAGACGTAGAGACGTAGCACTTGGTAGTCTCTACAAGAATTATTCTCGTTCCTATGCTCTGTATGGGAATGTCTTCGAGAGGGCTGCTGCCTCCCAAATTATATCAGAGGCAGCAGCCCTCTAAATATGCATTCCCAGGCTGGAGCTTGGGAACGAGGAGAAGACTACAAATTACTGGGTATCGTTTTAAATCTCTTTTGGGAACCCAGCGAATAATCCTCTAATTTAAAGTCAGCAAAAGGCTTCTTCTCTAACCTATTTCTTAACGCTTCATCTAAAATCACACCTTCTGATTGTTTCTTCACACCAATAATAATAATACTTCTTTGATAAGCTGTTGAATCCTGATTTTTCTGACAATCACTCCGCTGAAATTGTCCCATATTTAACAATCTATAACCTTCCACACTTCTCGTCTTAGTAAATATTTTCTTCACTAAAAGTTGTAATTGCTGAGAACGTTCAAAAGCTCTTTTTTCTTCTACTTCTACATTACCTTCACAAGAAGCTGTGCCCACAGAGATAATTTCACTGGGATTTTCCATTATTCTCTGAATACCTTCTGATTCTAAATTAGACTTTAATGAGTCCAACTTAATCAGTTCGTCGTTATATTTAACTTGATAATTACTGCCAAGCTGCCATTTATATTCTACAGATAAAACAGCAACGTTAAATTCAGCAACTCTGCCTTGGCTATCTTTACCTTCTTCATAAGGAAAGTAATCAACTTTGCCTTTTCTTTCTGGTGCTTGTCCGTAATCTGGAGGTAAAGAACCTAATTTAGAAGAACGAGTAGCTAAAGCAACTAAACCTAATAATCCTAACGATACCAGCAACGCCGCAAACAATGCTAATAAAGGAAGTTTTTCTGGCTGTTTTTGCGGCGGTATCGTCGTAGTTGGTTGCGGTAACTGTGCAGTGTTCGGACTGACCAAAATATTTACAGTCGCAATAGTTCCTGTTAATTGTTCTTCAATTCGCTCCAAACATATTATAATATCCTGAGCGGTAGCTGGACGCTGATTTACATCCCGCACCATCAGGGAATCAATCAAATTTAACAGTAAAGGTGAGATTTGTGTGGCATGATTGTGCCAATGCAATTCATTATCATGACTGTCGTACATCTCCAAAGGATGATATCCTGTCAGCAAAAATACAAAGGTGCGTCCTAAGGCATAAAAATCTGATTGCGCTACAGCTTGAGCGTTTATTTGTTCTGGTGCACTGTATCCAGATGACATAATTGCTGTAATACCCCCACCACCGCTGCTGATTTTGGCTAAGTAAGTTCTGGTAACTTCTCTGGCTGTACCAAAGTCAATTAACACTAACTGCCCATCAGGACGAATCATGATGTTAGACGGTTTAATATCTCGATGCAAATACTGTTTCCCATGTACAAGAGCTAAAATTTCTAACAACTGTTTCAACCAGGTTACAGCTTGTTCTTGAGAAATCGGGCGATTTTGCTGCTGTCTTAGCCACTGCTCTAAATTGAGACCTTCGATTTTTTCCATGACAATGCAGTGCAATAGCAAGCCATTTCTGGTCTGATATTGAAAGTAACCATCCACTTTGGGAATACCCGGATGATTCAGATGTCCCAGCACTGCTGCTTCTTGCTGAAATAGTTCTACTGCTTTCGCATCACTCGATAAATCCTCCTTGAGTACTTTGAGGATTTTTGGTGTGTCTTGTTCGTATGCGTCATAAACTTTGCCAAAACCAGTTTTGTCACTCAAAAGCCGTAACACCCGATAGCGTTTTAACAACTCAAGTTGAGAACCACAACTTTGACAAAAGCGATTCTCATCGTTGTCTGGGTGGTTCGGTTTCGGGCAAACTGGATTAATACAAAAGCTCATGAATGTCGCTTCGCTCCAAATAAAAAGATTAATTTACAGGACTTACACAAAAATTCTCTCTCTTCCTCATTCCTCTGCGTCCTCTGCGTTCTCTGCGGTTCGTTTTTCCATGACTTTGAGTAAGTCCTAATTTAGAATATTTTTAAATCGTAGTGAGCACTCTTCCTGCTCAATATAAGCGATGAATCGCTTACTACGAATGCTGCTTCAAAAAAGCTGCTACCGTCGAGTTAAATGCTTGACTTTCTGTCAAAAATGCCCAGTGATTACCGGGTACTTGGCAGATGCGTAAGTTTGTTAGATGAGTTTTGTAGGGTTTAAGTTGCCATTGTTGACGATTAACGCCTTTTTCTGGTTGTATAAAAAGAGTGGGGGTATCTATTGTAACTGTTAAACCAGGAACCCGCATGACTTCTTCAAAAATACGATCGCGTGCAGCTATTGTAAATTTACTACCCCAACTACCATCGGCTTTTTGCTCAATTCCAGCTTGAAAGACTTGCTGCTGTAAAGAATTCCAATCCTGATATTCACTTAATTTACGCACTTGTATTTGCGCTTCTTCTAAACTGGCAAATGGTCCCATTCCTTTGAGAAATGGCAAGACACGATACAACAGCGGAAATGTCACCTTGAAGAAACTCGGTATTTTCCAAATAAAAATCGGATCTACGAGAATCATACTCCGTAAACGTACTGGATTTTGCTTTGCCCAAATGCAAGCTAGTTTACCACTCCAAGAATGCGCTACAACATGAGCAGATTTCCATCCCAAATGATCCATTAGTGCTTCTAAGTCAGCGATCGCACTCTCAAAACTATAATCTATCTCTGGCTTACTACTTTCACCATGACCGCGCATATCTGGAGCAACTATGTGATATTCTGCCCCTAGGTAATCTCCCAAGCTTGACCAAACAACCGCATTGTCCGCTAAACCATGTAATAGCAGCAACGGTTCCTTACCTTGATTCCACTCTAAGTAAGATACTTGGATATCAGATTTCGATAAACTTTTACGTATAGGCATCATTGCATCACTTGTAGAAAGGCTTCGCGATTATATGGTACTCCTATAGAAAATTGATATTCTACACATTCTCACAATAATCGCTAAAATATATTTAGTCGTAATGACTTCGACTTGCATTTAAGAAAATGCTATTGAATCTATATTAGGATGTTGATTTATGGTGAGAATTGTTGGCATTGCAGGTAGTTTAAGACCCGATTCTTACAGCCAAATGGCTTTAGAATTAGCAGCGCAAAGAGTAGAAGCGTTGGGTGCAGAAGTCGAAATTTTAGACTTAAGACAGATGAAATTACCCTTTTGCGACGGGGGAAAAGAATATCCAGATTACCCCGACGTGAAACGGATGCAGGATGCTGTCACTTCTGCTGATGGATTAATTTTAGCAACACCAGAATATCACGGTAGCGTCAGTGGTGTGTTGAAAAATGCACTAGATTTAATGAGCTTCGATCAATTCTCTGGTAAAGTCGCAGGATTAATTAGCGTCTTAGGGGGACAACCTAACAGCAACGCTTTAAATGATATGAGATTAATTCTCAGATGGGTTCACGCTTGGTGTATACCTGAGCAAGTAGCGATCGGACAAGTTTGGAAAGCTTTCAACGCTGAAGGTAAGTTATTAGATGATAAACTTTCTCAACGCTTTGACGAATTTGCCCAAAGTTTAGTTGAAAATACCCGCAAGTTGCGAGGCATCAACTAAAGGATAAAGGATGAAGGATAAAATTTAATTGCTTCATACTTCATCCTTAATCCTTCATCCTTTTAATGGTGGTGATGATGTCCGCTAGCTAGTTGGGGATTAACTGCTGTTGCTTCCTCTGACAATAGTTCAGCGATATGAGCATTTGCCCATTCGGCTGCAACTGCTAAGAATTCGGGATCGTCGTTAACGCAAGCCATTTGTACATAGCCTAAGTCAGGATGTTTTTTCTCTAGGTCATGAATAATGTGATGAACATCCAAGAGAGTTTCGTGATTTTCTGTCGCAAAGCCTATTGGCATAAATACTATCACTTTCGCACCCAATTGGATGAGGTTTTTTGCAGCTTGTTCAGCGTTTGGCTGCGTCCAATCAATTAAAGGTGTGTCATGGTTGAGCCAACCTACCGAAATGAGAGGATAGCGATTAATTAGTTTATCACGTACTAAATCGTAAAGTATCTGACTTTCGGTAATCCCGGAGGTGAAACCTTTTGCTTTGTGGGGACAACCGTGATTCATCAACACGATACCGATTTGAGAAGGTAGGTAAGCGTTAGCTAAATCAGCGTTAATTTTTTCTTCAACCAGATGAGCCATCAAATTGATGTAAGCTGGTTCGTTGTAGAAAGAAGGAATGTAGCGCTGTGCTTTAACCCAGTGTTCTTCACCATCAGCATTTTGGGAAAGAGCATTGTTAACTTGCTCGATCGCTATGCCGCTAGTAAAGATAGAATCAACTACCAGCAAGGGGTAAATCAGTAGTTTATCAAAGCCTTGATTTTGAATTTCGGTTAAAACTTGGTCGGGGAGAAAGGGAGCGCAGAAGTTGAAAGCTTTGAAAACTTGAACGCGATCGCCCCATTTTTCTTGTAAATTTTTCTCAATTCCAGCGCGTTGCTTTTCAAATATAGCATTATGTGGGGAAATAAAATCATGATGCGTGTGTCCCCATTCATGGCGATCGAATAACGCTAAAAGACGTGCCAGAGGAGGATAAATCCAGGTTGGTACTGGTGCAAATTTTGCTGTCAGTAGATTTAAAGCTTGTTCGTTATAGTTAGCGAAGTCTTCATAACTTTCGACTTCACCGTAGCCCATAAGCAATACAGCTACTCGGTCTTGACTTGATAGATGCTTGTGTGTATAGTCCAGCTTTTCCGGGGTAGAAACCACGATTGAATTCCTCAATTATATGTAGGGAATTTTGTTTTTTCCCTTACTCGTATTTTAGTATCCCATCCAGGGGGATAGTATTTATATGGACTGAAAAATTCAAACATATTAAATTTAGGAGTGCGGTTTAATACATTTAGTTTGGCTAATAAGGCTTTGAGATAGTTAGGTAAAAAATGTTATACTTACGACGGGAAAAGGCACTACAAACGGGAACATCCCAATTTGGCAAAAAGCCCGCAGGCTAGAAGCCGCTGGCTCACGGACTCGTTTGTATAGCCGCACCCTTCGGTGGGTGTCGGGTAGTATGAAAACACGCCCTAACCAATAAATATTATGTGTAAAAAAAGCTACTTTAAATGACGAGCATAATTATTTGCCCTGGAATTCATGAGCCAGCCTTAACAGAAAAGTTTATTTTGGGAGGGTTAGAAATATATTCTCAGAGTCAAGAAAATTCAGTGAATATACTGGCAGTGCCAAATGACGGTTTTTCGGCGTTATCAGGACTTCATATATTACAGCTTTTAAGTAATCGCCTGGGCGATCGCACTAAATCACCAGTTATATTCATCAGCTTTAGTGCAGGTGTAGTTGGGGCAATAGCCGCAGCATATTCGTGGCAAATTTATGGTGGTAATATCAAAGCATTTATTGCTATAGATGGATGGGGAGTACCTCTTTTGGGCAGTTTCCCGATTCACAGAATGAGTCATGATTATCTCACCCACTGGAGTTCTAAAATATTGGGAAGTGGGCAAGATAACTTTTACGCAGATCCACCAGTAGAGCATTTATCGATGTGGCGATCGCCCCAAACTATCCAAGGCAGATGGGTAGACTCATCCAATGAAGTTTCCCCACCTAAAAGTAGCCTGACTGCGGCAGAATTTTTACAGATCCTTTTAAATCGTTATCAATAAAAATAGTCCGGAAAAAAGAGTAGGCAAATAGGAGTGAGAAATAGGGGGTTAGGAGTTAGGAGTTAGGAGTTAGGAGTTAGGAGTTAGGAGTTCCCATCTCCCACGCT